>DASVEC010000322.1:0-4215 GCA_036380755.1 Iamia sp.
TCCCCAGGCCGCTGACCAGGAACGCCGTCACGTTCAGGCGCTGCCAGGGCTCCAGGTCCTCGCGCAGCAGGACGGCGATCTTCGTGTCGAAGCGGATCGGAGCGGGGGCGGGGGTGGGGGTGGGGGCGGGGGCGGCACCACGGTGCCCGGCACCACCGACCCGACGGTCACGGCGTCGACCCCGGCCACCGAGCCCACCCCGACCGACCCGACCCTGCCCGTCGATCCCACCGTCCCCGAGGGCGGCGGGGGCGATCCCGGCGGCTAGTCGTCGACCGCGGCGCCGACGGGCACGTGCGGGTAGTTGGCCCGGCACGCCGCACACCAGCGCTCCACCTCGTCGACCCGGGTGACCGAGCCCTCGGTGTCCCACGCCTCGGGCGTGACGTAGAGGCGGTGCAGGGCGAGGAGGTCGTCGCAGTCGACCTCGCCGCAGGAGTCGCAGGAGCCACGTTCCATCGCCCCGACGCTAGGGCGGCGCACCTGGCGTGGCGCGCGTGTGGGCCGGTACGCTTCCGACGACCGCCTGCAGCCACCTGGCGCGGGACGGAACCGAGGAGATGCCCATGGCCCCCACCGCTGGTGACGGCACTGTCCGTCGACCTGTGACCGCTCCTGCCATCCGCGCCAAGAAGGTGCGCGACGGCGCCGATCCGCTCGTCATGGTCACGGCCTACGACGCTCCGGGCGCCCGCATCGCCGACGCCGGTGGCGTCGACATGATCCTGGTCGGCGACAGCCTGGCCATGGTGGTGCTCGGCTACGACGACACCCTCCAGGTCACGGTGGACGACATGGCCCACCACACGGCCGCGGTGGCCCGGGCCAAGCCCTCGGCCCTCGTCGTCGGCGACCTGCCGTGGATGAGCTACCACGTCGACCGGGCCGACACGGTCCGCAACGCGGCCCGGCTGATCAAGGCCGGCGCCGGGGCGGTCAAGCTCGAGGGCGGCCGCAAGCGGCTGCCGATGGTCGAGGCCCTGGTCGATGCCGAGATCCCGGTGATGGGCCACATCGGCCTCACGCCCCAGTCGGTCCACGCCATGGGCGGGTTCAAGGTCCAGGGGCGCACCAGCGAGGCCGCCACCCAGCTGGTCGGGGCGGCCAAGGCCCTGGCCCACGCCGGCGCCTTCGCCGTCGTGCTCGAGGGCATCCCCGACGAGGTCGGCCGCATGGTCACCGAGGCCATCGACGTGCCCACCATCGGCATCGGGGCCGGCCCCCACTGCGACGGCCAGGTGCTCGTGTACCACGACGTCCTCGGCATCGAGGACCGCCTGGCGCCCAAGTTCGTGCGCCGCTACGCCTCGGTGGGCGCGGACTCGGCCGCCGCCATCGGCCGCTTCGCCGACGACGTCCGCACCGGCGCCTTCCCCGGCCCCGACGAGAGCTACCACCTCTCCGCCGCCGTCGCCGAGACCCTGGGCCTCTACGGCGCCGAGGGCTGACCACCCCGGCCCCGGTGGGGCCGGCATGATGGGCCGATGACCGATCGGCGGCTGCGGGCGGCGACGTGGGTGCTCGTCGTGGCCGTGCTGCTCGCCGCGTGCGGCGACGACTCCTCCTCGGGTGACTCCTCGTCGGGCGACTCGGGCGACACGACCACCTCGGCGACGGCGGACGCCTCGAGCTCGCCGCCGATCGACAACGGCCTGCCCCCGGTCGAGGGGCCCTTCGCCCCGGGCCGGACGGCGATCCCGGGCTTCGGCGAGGTCGAGGTCCGCATCGTCGAGGGACCCGACGGCGAGCCCATCGTCATCTGCGTGCTGGTCGCCGACACCCCCGCCCAACGGGCCCGGGGGCTGATGGAGGTCACCGACCTCGGCGGCTACGACGGGATGCTGTTCCGCTTCGAGGACGACTCCGACGGTGGGTTCTGGATGAAGGACACGGTCCTGCCGCTGTCGATCGCCTACCTCGACGCCGACGGCGCCGTCGTCAGCACCGCCGACATGGACCCGTGCCCCGACGGGGACCAGTGCCCCAGCTACCCGGCCGACGGCCCCTACCGGATGGCGCTCGAGGTCACCCAGGGCGGCCTCGACCCCCTGGGCCTGACCGCCGGCTCCCCCGCCCGCCTCGAGGTCACCGGCCCCTGCCAACCCCCCGAGACCTGACGAGGCTTCGCTGTCACACCCCCTCTGCATGATGGGGACATGAGCGGCTTTCGCTTCTCGGGGTCCGACCCCGTAGCATCGAACGGTTCCAATCGAACCCTGCGCCGGACCGACCGGCGCCCCGGCCCCGCCGGGTCCACAGGGAGGTGCTGACTCGCGATGCGAGCGTACGAGCTGATGGTCATCTTCGACGGTGACCTCGACGAATCCACGGTGCAGCAAGGGATCAACCGGATCCACGCGCAGATCACCGAGGCCGGCGGCGAGACCGCCACGACGGACAAGTGGGGATCTCGGCGCTTCGCCTACGAGATCAACCACAAGAGCACGGGCTTCTACGTGGTGCTCGAGATCCTGGCCGAGCCCGGTGCGCTCGACCGGACCGAGAACTCACTGCGGCTCGCGGACGAGGTCGTCCGCCACAAGTTGATCCGCCTGCCCGACGGCGAGGCCGCCCGACGCGGCCTGCTGGGCGAGCAGGCCGCCCCGGCCGCGGCCGAGGCCTAGGCCGGAGGTACCCCGATGGCAAACGACAACAGCGTCACCCTCACGGGCAACATCACCCGTGACCCCGAGCTCCGGTTCACCCCGAGCGGGCAGGCCGTGGCCACCTTCGGCCTCGCCGTGAACCGCCGCTGGCAGAACCGCCAGACCAACGAGTGGGAGGAGCAGGTCTCCTTCTTCGACGTCAAGTGCTGGGCCCAGATGGCCGAGAACGTGTCCGAGTCCCTCGGGCGCGGCACCCGCGTCGTCGTCAGCGGTCGTCTCGAGCAGCGCTCGTGGGAGACCGACAACGGCGACAAGCGCTCCAAGGTCGAGGTGGTGGCCGACGAGATCGCCCCCAGCCTGCGCTGGGCCACGGCGCAGGTCACCAAGAACGAGCGCACCGACAGTGGCGGCAGCTACGGCGGCGGCGGCGGTGGCGGTGGCAACCGCGGTGGCGGTGGTGGCGGCAGCTACCGCGACGAAGGCAGCAGCAGTGGCAGTGGCAGTGGTGGCGGCAACCGGGGCGGTAGCTCCGGTGGCGGAGGAAACGACATGGACGAGGAGCCGTTCTGATGGGACAGACCAAGCCCAAGCGGGGCAAGAACAAGGACAACGCCCGGCGCGGCAAGAAGAAGGTCAGCGTCCTCAACCAGGAGAAGGTCGACTACGTCGACTACAAGGACGTGAACCTCCTCAAGCGGTTCATGTCCGACCGGGCCAAGATCCGCGCCCGGCGCGTCACCGGCAACAGCGCCCAGCAGCAGCGGGAGGTCGCCATGGCGATCAAGAACGCCCGCGAGATGGCGCTGCTGCCCTACACCAACCGCATCACCCAGCAGCGGGGCGGCGGAGGCCGCGACCGCGGCGAGCGGGGCGAGCGGGGCCTGCGTCCCGACGGTCCCATGCCGCGCCCGACCGCGCCGCCGCCCACCGGGCGCGACGGTGAGGGCGATCTGGACGTGACGCTGGCCGACGAGACCGCGATCGAGGAGGTCGAGGCCTGATGCGCGTCGTGCTCCACGCCGACGTCGAGGGCGTCGGCACCAAGGGCGAGGTCGTGGACGTGGCCGATGGCCATGCCCGCAACCTGCTCCTCCCCGCGGGGCTGGCCGTCAAGGCCACCTCCGGTTCCGAGTCTCAGGCCGAGGGCATGCGTCGCCGGCGGGCCGTCAAGGACGCCTCCGACCGGGCCGGGGCCGAGGAGATCGCCAAGGTCCTCGTGCCCACCACCGTCACGGTGACGGCCAAGGCCGGGGCCGAGGGTCGCCTGTTCGGCTCGATCGGGACGGCCGAGGTGGCCCAGGCCATCGAGATCCAGACCGGCATCGTGATCGACAAGCGCCGTCTCGTCCTCGACGAGCCGATCAAGGAGACCGGTGAGCACCAGCTCACCGCCCGCCTCCACCCGTCGGTCCAGTTCCCCGTCCACATCGAGGTCGTGGGGGCCTGATGGCTCGGCGGTCCGGCGTCGCCCGGACCGCACCGCCAACCGAGTGTGCGCTTCGGGGCCGGCCCCTCGCGGGCCGGCCTCGGGCGCGCCCGGGCGTCACCTCGGCGACGTCTCCCGTCCACAGCACGGCCACCTCGTCCACACGCCTTTCCCCAGGGAGAG
>DASVEC010000323.1:0-12696 GCA_036380755.1 Iamia sp.
GCCACCGGGGGCCAGGCGGAAGCCGGTGATGACCTCGTCGAAGACGGCGAGGGCGCCGTGCTCGTGGGCCAGGTCGACGACGGCCTGGAGGTGACCGGGCGGGGGCACGGTGGCGCCGGAGGGCTCGAGCACGACCGCCGCGACCTGCCCGGGGTGGGATGCCAGGACGTGGGCGAGGTGGTCGAGGTCGTCGGCCCGGAAGGGGACGGTCAGGTCGGCGACGGCCTTGGGGACGCCCCGGTCGCGGGTGGTCGAGCCGATGTACCAGTCGTGCCAGCCGTGGTAGCCGCCCACCAGCACCAGGTCGCGGCCGGTGTGGGACCGGGCCACGCGGACGGCGCCGGTGACGGCGTCGGAGCCGCTCTTGGCGAAGCGGACCTGCTCGACGCCGGGGCACAGGGCGACGATCCGCTCGGCCACCTCGACCTCGAGGGGGTGCATGAGGGTGAAGGTGATGCCGTCGTCGAGCTGGGCCCGGACGGCATCGTCGACGACGGGCTCGGCGTAGCCGAGGATGACGGGGCCGAGGGCCATGGGCTCGTCGACCCACTCCCGTCCGTCGACGTCCCAGAGGTGGGCGCCGCGGCCCCGGACGACGTGGGTGGGGTGGGCGCCCTGCACCCACTGCGAGGGGTGCTTGGACAGCGTCTGGGTGCCCATCGGGATGACGCGCCGGGCGCGCTCCCACCAGCTGGCGGCGGCCGTCACCACAGGCTCCGGAGCGTGTCGATCACCGTCTCCTGATCGGTCTCCGACAGCGACGGGTGAAGGGGAAGGGACAGGAGTCGCTCGTAGGCGGCGTCGACGGCGGCCAGGTCGCCGTGCCGCTCGGCGGCGGCGAACCACGGGTGGTGGTGGAGGGGCACGTAGTGCACCTGCACGCCGACGCCGGCGGCGTGGAGCCGGTCGTAGGCCCGCCGGCGGTCGTCGACCCGCACGGCGAAGAGGTGGTGGCCGTGGCGCCAGCCCAGCGGCGGCGCCGGGGGCAGGTCCAGGGGCAGGTCGGCCAGGGCCTCCCGGTAGCGCTCGGCCTGGGCGTGGCGGGCGGTGCGGAAGCGGTCGAGCTTGGCCAGCTGGCTGGTGCCGAGGGCGGCCTGGAGATCGGTGAGCCGGTAGTTGAAGCCCTCCTCCACGGTGACCTGGTACCACCCGCCCTCCTCGGGCCGCCGGACCAGCCCGTGGCTCCGGAAGCGCCGCAGCCGGGCCGCCAGCTCGTCGTCGTTGGTGGTGACGGCGCCGCCCTCGGCGGTGGTGATCGGCTTCACCGGGTGGAACGAGAAGCAGCACATGTCCGAGTGGGCACAGCTCCCCACCGGCCCGTCCGGGGTGGCCGCGCCGAGGGCGTGGGCGGCGTCCTCGACGACGAGGCGCGGTCGGTGGGCCAGGGCGGCCAGGTCGACGGGCAGGCCGGCGTAGTGCACGGCCACCAGGGCGTCGAGGCCGGCGGGCGCGGCGGCGGGGTCGAGGTTCAGCGTCGCCGGGTCGACGTCGAGCAGCACCGGGGTGGCCCCGACGTAGCGGGCGGCGTTGGCGCTGGCGGCGAAGGTGAGGGCGGGCACGCCGACGCGGTCGCCCGGGCCGAGGCCACCGGCGGCCGCGGCGGCGTGGAGGGCGGCGGTGCCGTTGGCGAAGGCCACGGCGTGGCGGGCGCCGGTGACGGCGGTGAGCCCGGCCTCGAAGGCGTCGACCGCCGGGCCCGTCGTGAGGTGCGACCCCCGCAGCACGGCGACCACCGCGGCGACGTCGTCGTCGTCGATCGTCTGGCGGCCGTAGGGGATCACGGCGGGCTCAGGTGCCGTCGAGCTGGGCGCGCAGGGCGCCGACGTCGAGCCACTCGTGGTTGGTGCCGCTGTCGTAGGAGAAGCCGTCGGCGAGGCGCTCGCCGTCGACCCAGCCGGGGCGGTCGGTCCACCACGGGTGCTCGGGGAGCACGACGTAGACGTCGCCGGCGTCGATGGTGTGGCGGCTCTCGTCGGCGGTGATCAGCACCTCGTGGAGCTTCTCGCCGGGGCGGATGCCGATGGTGTCGATCGGGACCCCGGGGGCCATGGCCTCGGCCAGGTCGGTGACCCGCATCGACGGGATCTTGGGGATGAACACCTCGCCGCCCACGCTGTGCTCCAGGGCGTACATCACCAGGTCGACGGCCTCGTCGAGGGTGATCCAGAAGCGGGTCATGCGCTCGTCGGTGATGGTCAGCCGGCCCTGCTCCCGCTGGCTGCGGAAGAGCGGCACCACCGACCCGCGGCTGCCCACCACGTTGCCGTAGCGCACGCACGACAGCGACGTGTCGGTGTGGGCGGCGTAGGCGTTGCCCTGGACGATCAGCTTCTCCTCGCAGAGCTTGGTGGCGCCGTAGAGGTTGACCGGGTTGACGGCCTTGTCGGTCGAGAGCGCCACCACCTTGCGCACACCGGTGTCGATGGCCGCGTCGACGACGTGCTGGGCGCCGAGGACGTTGGTCTGCACCGCCTCGAACGGGTTGTACTCGCACGCCGGGACCTGCTTCATGGCCGCGGCGTGGATGACGATGTCGGCGCCCCGCATGGCCCGGGTCAGACGGCTCCGGTTGCGGACGTCGCCGACGAAGAACCGCAGCTGGGGGTGGTCCGGGTAGCGGGCCTGCATCTCCGACTGCTTGAGCTCGTCGCGGGAGAAGACGCGCAGCGTGGCCCCCGGGTGGTCGCGCACGATGCGGTCGACGAACGCACCGCCGAACGACCCCGTGCCGCCGGTGAGGAGGATGGTCGAACCCGAGAGATCCACGACCCGTCATCCAATCAGACGCGCTCGCGTCCACCGGTGATGCGGGTCAGCCCGTCTGCGACCCGGCTTCGGTGATGTCGAGCATCCGCTGGAGCGAGACGCGGGCCCAGTGCTGGGTGTCGGCGTCGACGTGGATGCGGTTCACGACGGTGCCGTCGACCAGGTTCTCGAGCACCCAGGCCAGGTGGGCGGCGTCGATGCGGAACATGGTCGAGCACGGGCAGATCAGCGGGTCGAGCGAGACCACGGTCTTGTCCGGGGTCTCGTCGTCCAGCCGCTGGACGAGGTGGATCTCGGTGCCCACGGCGATGGTGCTGCCGGGGGGGGCGGCGGCCACGGCCTTGATGATGTAGTCGGTCGACCCGACCTGGTCGGCCACCTCGCACACGTCGTTGGCGCACTCGGGGTGGACGACGACGATGCCGTCGGGGTGCTCGGCCCGGAAGGCCTCGATGTGCTCGGGCCGGAACCGCTGGTGGACCGAGCAGTGGCCCTTCCAGAGGAGGAACGTGGCCTCCTTGCAGTCGGCCTCGGTGAGGCCGCCCCGCTCGAAGCGGGGGTTCCACACCCGCATGTCGTCGTGGGTGAACCCCATGGCGATGCCGGTGTTGCGCCCGAGGTGCTGGTCCGGGAAGAAGAGGACCTTCTTCCCCCTGGCCAGGGCCCACTCGAGCACGGCCCGGGCGTTGGTCGAGGTGCACACGGCCCCGCCGTGCTCGCCCACGAACGCCTTCAGGGCGGCCGAGCTGTTCATGTAGGTGATGGGCACGACCTGCTCGATGTCGGTGACGGCAGCCAGCGCCTCCCACGCCTCCTCGACCTCGTCGAGGTCGGCCATGTCGGCCATCGAGCAGCCGGCGTTCAGGTCCGGGAGGATGACCTGCTGGTGGTCGCCGGTGAGGACGTCGGCCGATTCGGCCATGAAGTGGACGCCGCAGAAGACGATGAACTCGGCCTCCGGACGCTCCTGGGCCAGCACCGACAGGCGGTAGGAGTCGCCCCGGGCATCGGCCCAGCGCATCACCTCGTCGCGCTGGTAGTGGTGGCCGAGGACGAAGAGGCGGTCGCCGAGGGTGGCCTTGGCCGCCTCGATCCGCTCGTGGTTCTCATCGACGGTCGCGGTGGTGTACCGCTCGGGCAGCGGGGTCTGGAGCCGGATCATGAGGTTGGACCTCCGGGGAGAGGTTCCGATGTGACCGGTGGGGACAGCCTGGTCGCCTCGCCACGGGGATGTCGGTCTCGGAACCGATATGGAGCCGGATACCAGGCCGGCCGGTGGGGACGGAGTGTACGTCCTGCTGTCGACAACCTGTCGACCACCTTCCGGTGTTCCCGGCTCACACGATCGGAGGAGATGCCGACGGAGGAGGGTGACGACGACCGCGTCTGCCCCTGTCGCGAGCGCGGGGCCCCTGTCGGACCTGCTCCCGGGGGGGACCCTCGACGACCCCGTCCGCCGCCGGACGGCGATGCTGGCCATCGCCGCCGTGGCCGTCGGCCTCGGGATCTACGGCGGCACCACGACCACGACGTCGAGCGCCGCCGCCCTCTGGGTGGTGACCGGCGTCGGCGTGCCGCTGGCCCTCGTCGCCCTGCGCCCCCGAGGCGCGGTCGTCGTGCTGGTGGCGGCTCTGGCCCTGTTCGGTCCCGTCGCCCTGCGGACGTCCGACCTGGCCGCCCAGTCGGGCCACACCCAGGAGGCCGCCCACGACGGCGGCGTGATCGTGACCGAGGCCGCGGCCCACGACCTCATGGCCGGCCGCAACCCCTACGCCGTCTCCTACGCCGACGACCTGCCCGCCGTGTGGGACGAGCTGAACGTCGTCCCCGGCGAGTCCTCGCCCAACCCGGTGGTCGACCACCTGCCGTACCTGCCGGGTGCGGTGCTGGCCGCCGTCCCCGGGGTGATCCTCGACGACCTCGTCGGGGTCGGCGGTGACCCGCGCTGGGTGATGGGCCTGCTCGTGGCCGGCGCCCTGGTCGCCCTGGCCCGCCGCCCGGAGGACGCCTGGGCCCGCGCCGCGGCGATGTTCGCCCTCGGGTCCTCGTTCGCCGTCATCTACGCCGCGTGGGGCACCAACGACGCCGCCGCGGCCGCCCTGGTCGTGCTGGCGATGGCCGGGGCCCGGCGCCACCCGGTGGCGGCCGGTCTGGCCCTCGCCCTCGCCGTCTCCTACAAGGCCCCCCTCGCCGTCGCCCTCGTCCCGTGGGCGGTCTGGGAGATCCGCCAGCGGGGCTGGGCCGGCCTGCGCCGCTGGTGGAGCCTACCCGTCGCCCTGGCCGTGACGGCCCTGCCCTTCCTCGCCTGGTCGCCGTCCGCCTTCTGGTCCGACACCGTCGCCTTCTGGCTGGGACGGGGCGACGATGCCTTCCCGGCGTCGGGGCTGGGCCTCGCCTACCGGGCGCCCGATCTCATGACCGGCCCCGTCGGGGCCGCCATCACCATCGGCCTGGCGGTGGCCGGTCTGGCCGCGGCCGTGGCCCTGGTGCGGAAGATCGACCACGAGGCCGTGCTCCCGGTGGCCTCGGCCCTCGTGCTCCTCGGCCTGCTCGTGCCGGCCCGCACCTTCCAGCCCAACTACCTGGCCCTGGTGACCGGCCTCCTCGCCACCGGCTGGCTCCTCGCCTCACCGTCGCACCCATCCGGTAGAGATGGGGTGTGGTCCAACGCCCCCCAGCCGGCACCATCCCCGACGCGCCCGGCTCCTACCAGTTCAAGGACGCCCACGGACGGGTGATCTACGTCGGCAAGGCCAAGTCGCTGCGCCAACGCCTGTCGAACTACTTCCAGAACCCCCGGAACATGCACGCCCGGACGGCCCAGATGGTGGCGTCGGCCGAGACGGTCGAGTGGATCCAGGTGGCGAACGACGTCGAGGCGTTCATGCTGGAGTACTCGCTGATCAAGCAGCACCGGCCGCGCTTCAACGTCCGGCTGATCGACGACAAGAGCTACCCGTTCCTCGCCGTCACGGTCGGCGACGAGTGGCCCCGGCCCATGGTCATGCGGGGCAAGCGCCGCAAGGGCGTCCGCTACTTCGGGCCCTACGCCCACGCCTACGCCATCCGCGACACGCTCGACCTGCTGCTGCGGACGTTCCCGCTGCGGACGTGCTCCGACAACAAGTTCCAGAGCCACGAGAAGCTGGGCCGCCCGTGCCTCCAGTTCCACATCGAGAAGTGCTCGGGCCCGTGCGTGGGCGAGGTCACCAAGGCCGAGTACGACCGCTACGTCGAGGAGCTCGTGAGCTTCCTCGCCGGTGACACCGACGAGGTCGTGCGGCGGCTGGAGAAGGGCATGCAGGCGGCCGCCGCCGACCTGGAGTTCGAGCGGGCGGCCCGGCTCCGCGACCGCCTCACCGCCGTGCGCAAGGCCATCGAGCGCCAGCAGATGGTGGTCGAGAAGGGCGAGGACATCGACGTCATCGGTCTGGCCGAGGACGAGCTGGAGGCGGCCGTCCAGGTGTTCTTCGTCCGCAAGGGCCGGGTCCTCGGGCGCAAGGGCTTCATCGTCGACAAGGTCGAGGATCTCGCCGAGGGCGAGCTGATGGGCCGCATCCTGGGCGAGCTCTACCAGGACGAGCCGCCCATGGGCTTCCCCAAGACGGTGCTGGTGCCCGACGACCCCGACGACCTCGAGCTCTACGAGGACTTCCTCGAGGAGCAGCGGGGGAGCCGGGTCACGATCCGCACCGCCCAGCGGGGCCCCAAGCGGGTGCTGGCCGAGACCGTCACCCGCAACGCCACCGAGGAGCTGGTGCGCCACCGGCTCAAGCGGGCCAGCGACCACAACAGCCGGGCCAAGGCCCTCAACGAGCTGCAGGAGGCCCTCGAGCTGCCGCTGCCGCCGCTGCGGATCGAGTGCTACGACATGAGCCACCTCCAGGGCACCGACTACGTGGGCTCGATGGTGGTGCTCGAGGACGGGTTGCCCAAGAAGTCCGAGTACCGGCGGTTCAAGATCAAGACCGTCGCCGGCAACGACGACTTCGCCGCCATGGAGGAAGTGCTCACCAGGCGCCTCACCGCCTACCTGGTCGAGCGGGAGAAGCCGGTGAGCGAGCGCGAGGGCCGCTTCTCGTACCCGCCCCAGCTGCTGCTGGTCGACGGGGGCAAGGGCCAGCTGGGCGTGGCCGTCCGGGTGCTGCAGGAGCTCGGTCTCGACGAGGAGATCCCCACCGCCTCGCTGGCCAAGCGGTTCGAGGAGGTCTACCTGCCGGGGATGGCCGATCCCATCCGCCTGCCCCGCCAGTCCGAGGCGCTCTACATGCTGCAGCGGATCCGGGACGAGTCGCACCGCTTCGCCATCACGTTCCACCGCGAACGCCGGGGCAAGCGGATGACCACGTCGGTCCTCGACGGCATCCCGGGGCTGGGCGAGACCCGCAAGAAGCGGCTCACCAAGGAGCTGGGCGGCGTCCGAGCCGTCCAGGCCGCCTCGCTCGAGGATCTGAAGGCGCTGTCGTGGCTGCCCGACGCGGTGGCCGAGGCCGTGCACGCCAAGGTCCACCGGGCCTGACGGGGTGGCCGGCGTGCGGCGCGCCCTGGGGCTGGTGCGCGCCTGGCGGCGGCGCCGGCGCTGGCTGGCGCCCGAGGTGCTGCCGGCCGGGCCCCGCCTGACGACCTACAACATCGGTCGCGGGGCCCGGGCCAAGGGCGCCCGCAGCACGACCCTCGACCGGGTGGCGGCCACGATCGCCATCGAGCGCCCCGACGTCGTGGCCCTGCAGGAGGTGCACGAGCCCGACGTGCCGGTCATCGCCGCCTTCCTCCGGGACGCCCACGACCTCGCCTACCACCACACCTTCGGCGAGGCGGTGTCGGCCGAGGAGATCGCCCGGCGCCGGTTCCGCGGCCGGGTCGGCGCCTACGGGATCGCGCTCCTCTCCCGGGAGCCGCTGGCGGACGTCCGGGTCGAGCGTCTGCCCGGCACGGGCGAGCCGCGGATCGCCATCGTCGCCCGGACCGGGCTGGCCGGGACCGAGGTCACCGTCGTGGTGACCCACGTCGACACCAAGGCCCACGCCGCCCGGCGCGACGAGCAGACCCGCGCCGTGCTGCGCCTCGCGGCGGCCACCCTTGGGCCCGTGGTGGTGGCGGGCGACCTCAACCAGGAGCCGAGCACGGTGGCCGCCGCCCTGGCCGCCACCGGCTCGGACCTCGTCCTCGCCGGCGACCCCGACGCCCCCACGCTCGGGCCCTGGGTGATCGATCACGTCCTCGTCGGTCCCGGCCTCGCCGCCGTCGGGGCCGAGGTCGGCGACCCCGGCGTCTCCGACCACCGCCCCCTGACCGTGGCCCTTCGCGAGGTTTGAGCGTTTACCCCTGCCTGGTAGGGCGAATCGCTCAATCCTCGCGGAGGTGCCGATAGGTTCCCGGCCGTGCGCTGCGAAGTGGTCGCCGTCGGGACCGAGCTCCTCCTGGGGCAGATCGTCGACACCAACTCCTCCTGGATCGGCGAGCAGCTGGCGCTGGTCGGCATCGACTCCCTCCGCCAGACCAAGGTCGGCGACAACATGGACCGGATCGTCGCCGTCATCGGCGAGGCGATCGACCGGGCCGACGCCGTCATCGTGTGCGGGGGCCTCGGTCCGACCCAGGACGACATCACCCGCGACGCCATCGCCCGGGTGATGGGCGTCGACCTCGACCTCGACGACGAGGTCGTCGCCCGGATCGAGGCCATGTTCGGCGGGCGGGGCCGGCGCATGCCCATGAACAACCTGCGCCAGGCCGAGGTGCCCGTGGGGGCCACGGCCATCGCCGACCCCCAGCCCGGCACCGCCCCCGGTCTGATCTGCCCGCTGACCCGCCCCGGGCCCGACGGCGAGCCCGTCGAGAAGGTCATCTACGCCGTTCCCGGCGTCCCCTACGAGATGATGGAGATCGTCACCCGGGCGATCCTCCCCGACCTCCAGCGCCGGGCCGGCCTCACCGCCGTGATCAAGAGCCGCACCCTCCGGACCTGGGGCGCGAGCGAGTCGGGCCTGGCCGAGCAGCTGGCCGACCGCATCGACGCCCTGGACCGGGCGGCGGCGGCGGGGGAGGCGGCCGGTGCGGTCACCATCGCCTTCCTCGCCTCGGGGATCGAGGGCCTCAAGGTCCGTCTGACGGCCAAGGCCGGCAGCGACGAGGCCGTGAGCGCCCTGCTGGCCGCCGAGGAGGCCGAGGTCCGGGCCGTCCTCGGGCCCGACCTCGTCTTCGGCGTCGACGGCGACACCATGGAGAGCGTCGTGCTGGGCCTGCTGGGCGACCAGGGCCTGAGCCTCGGTCTGGCCGAGTCGCTGACCGGCGGCCTCGTCGCCTCGCGCATCACCGACGTGCCCGGCGCCTCGAAGGTCTTCCGGGGCTCGATCGTGTCCTACGCCACGGAGGTGAAGGACGACGTCCTCGGTGTCGACGTGCGCCCGGTCGTCTCGGCGGCGGCGGCCGAGGCCATGGCCACCGGCGCCCGTCGCGTGCTGGGAGCGGACGTCGGCCTGGCCCTCACCGGTGTGGCCGGCCCCGAGGAGCAGGACGGCGAGCGCCCCGGCACCGTCTTCGTCGGCCTCGACCTCGACGGCACCGTCGAGTCGGTGCGGCTCCAGCTCCCGGGCGATCGCCCGCGCGTCCGCCAGTTCGCCTCCATCTCGGCCCTCGGGCTCCTGCGCGCCCGGCTCGCCGGCCGGGCGGCCACCGTCTGACCCCTGACGGCCACGGCCGGTGGCAGCGGCTGGCATCTGGAGTGCTCCTGTCGGTTCCCTCAGGATGCCGGTACAGGGGGTGACAGACGTGGCACTGTGGAGGCCATGAGGCTGTTCGTGGCGGCATGGCCGCCCCCGGAGGTACGTGACGCGCTCCGGTCGATCCCCCGGCCCGAGCGGCCTGGGATCCGGTGGACGCCCGAGTCCGAGTGGCACGTCACCCTGCGCTTCCTGGGCGAGGTGCCCGACCCCGAGCCCGTCGTGGCCGCGCTCGAGCAGGAGCTCTCCGGGCGGGGCGCCCGGCCGGCCACGCTGGCCGACGCGACGAGCACCCTCTCCTCCGCCCTCGTCGTGCGGGTCGAGGGGCTCCGCTCGCTGGCCACGCTGGTCCGGTTGGCCACTTCCCGCCTGGGCGACCCGCCCCGGCCCGACCCCTTCGAGGGCCACATCACCATCGCCCGTGGGGGTCGACGGGGCATCGACGACGAGCTGGTCGGCCGGGCGGTCAAGGTCAACGCCGGCACCACCTGGTCGGTCGACGAGGTCGCTCTGGTGAAGAGCGTGACCGGCGGACCGGCGACCGGCCCCGTCACCACTCACTACGACACCATCGCCACGATCAGCCTGACCTGACCGGCGGATGAGGCCCGGCGGCGGATCCGGTCGGTAGCGTTCCGGCCGTGGAGATCATCCGGGCCGACGGCTCGTGCCCGACGCCGGAGATCGGGGCCGCCGTCACCATCGGCGCCTACGACGGCGTCCACCTCGGCCATCGAGCCGTGATCGCCGAGGTCCGCCGGCGGGCCGAGGCGCAGGGCTTGCGCAGCGCCGTCATCACCTTCGACCGCCATCCGGCGATGGTGGTCCGACCCGAGTCCGCCCCGCGGCTGCTCACCGATCTCGACCAGAAGCTCGAGCTGCTGGCCTCGACCGGGGTCGACGTCACCCTCGTCGTGCGCTTCGACGAGGAGCGGGCGGCCGAGAGCGCCGAGGACTTCGTCCGCGAGGTGATCGTGGGCTGTCTCGACGCCCAGGAGGTCGTCGTGGGCGAGGACTTCCACTTCGGGCACCGGCGGGCCGGCACCGTCGGCCTGCTGCGGCGGATGGGTGAGGAGCTCGGCTTCACGGTCGAGGGCCTGGGGCTCCGCTCGGCCCGCGACGTGGGGGCCGAGGCCGCCGCCATCTGGGCCGAGGCCGAGGCCGCGGCCGAGCACGACGCCCCGGAGGAGAAGGTCAGCTCGACCGCCATCCGGGCCGCCCTCGTCGCCGGCGACATCGACCGGGCCTCCGCCCTCCTGGGTCGCCCCCACGAGGTCCGGGGCCTGGTCACGCCGGGCGACAAGCGGGGCCGCGAGCTCGGCTTCCCCACCGCCAACGTGGCCGTGCCGGGCGAGATCCTGCTGCCCGCCGACGGCATCTACGCCGGGTGGTTCGTGCGCCAGGACGGCACCGTCCTGCCCACCGCCCTCAACCTGGGCCGGCGGCCCACGTTCTACGAGCAGGCCCACGCCTCGCTGCTGGAGGCCCACGTCCTCGACTTCGACGGCGACCTCTACGACGAGCGGGTGGCCGTCCGCTTCGTGGCCCGCCTCCACGGCGAGATCAAGTACCCCTCGGTCGAGGCGCTCGTCGAGGGCATCGCCCGGGACGTCGAGCAGACCCGGGCGATCCTCGGCGCCTGAGCCGGGGGCGGGTGCCCGGCCCTGACCAGGAACGATGCCCGGGCGCAGGGTGCTGCACCTGGCATGCTGGCATCCATGACGGCCGAACGGCGGCGGGGGAGGAAGGGCGACCGCGACCTCGCGGGCACCCGCATCACCCACGTCACCACCGCGCCCGACACCGCCCCGGTCATCGGCCCGGCCGAGCGTCCGGAGCAGATCCGCAGCCGCCGGCTGCCCCGCCTGGCCCGCCACACCATCACGCTGTCCGACGGCCACGAGGTCGGCGTCGCCGTCTGTGGCCGGGGCGTCCCGCTGGTGCTGGTCCACGGGTTCAGCGCCGAGGGGATGCTCTACGCCCAGACCCTGTCGCGCCTGGTCGGCGCCGGGTTCCGGGTCATCGCCATCGACACCGCCGGCCACGGCGGCACCCTCGGCCTCCCCACCGGGGGAGCGAGCCTCGAGCACTACGCCCGTCTGCTGGCCCGGGTGCTCGACGAGCTCGGCGTCAAGCGGGCGATCCTCGCCGGTCACTCGATGGGCGGGCGGCTCGTCACCGAGCTGGCGGCTCAGGAGCCCGACCGGGCCATCGCCGTGGTGCTGCTCGACGCCATCGTGGGCGACACCTGGGACCGCATGGTCAACCTCTTCCGGGTGGCACCGCCGCTGCTCGCCGGCGTGGCCGGTGTCCTGGTCGCCGACACCGTCACCACCGTGCCCCTCTTCCGGGATCCGGCCCAGGCCCGCAAGCTCGGACGTCTGCTCGCCCCCGTCGTGGCCGGCCACGTCCGCCGGCCGTGGCGGATGATGGGCCCCGCCGTCTCGATCATGCGGTCGCGGGGCACGGGCTGGATGCTCGACCGCATCGCCGAGGAGGGCATCCCGCTGGTGGTGATCCACGGCGAGCGCGACGTCGCCGTGCCCATGGCCACCGCCCGCGACGCCGCCCGCCGGGGCGAGGGCACGCTCGTCACCGTCCAGCGCGCCGGTCACTCGTGGCTGCTGCGCGACCCCCGCACCCTGCCGGCCATCCTCGACGCCCTGATCGCCAGCGCCGTGGGCGACGCCATCCTCACCCGGATCGCCGCCGACCTGGGGATGCCCAGCCCCGGGTTCCTGCCCGAGGCCTCGCTCGACGACCTCGACGCCGCCTACCTCGAGCCCGACGCCCGTCTGCTCGATCTGTCGCCGCCGTTCGAGCCGCCCGACACCATGCCCCGCCAGGACCGGCCCCGGTACCGCTGGACGTTCGACGACCACGGTCCGGCCACGATCGAGGTCGACGACCTCCCCGCCAACGTCACCCGGTTGAGGGCCTAGGCCCCTCCTGCGCTACGCTGGTCGACGGCTCATGGCGCGCTCGCGCGTGCCCGAGCATCGGCCCCCTGGTCCGTAACGGCTGCCCTGCGCAGTACACGGCCATGGGAGCTGGGTCCGACACCCGAACGGGTCGCGCAAGTGCGTCCCGCCCCGACCAGAGAGACACCGCATGTCCGAGATCACCGACCGCGCCAAGCCCGGCGTCATCGAGGAGCACCGCCTCCACGACACCGACACCGGCTCGCCCGAGGTGCAGATCGCGCTGC
>DASVEC010000324.1:0-10817 GCA_036380755.1 Iamia sp.
CGGCGTCGAGGAGGATCTGGCCGAAGGCCTGGGCCGACAGCGGGGTCTCCGGCGCCGGCTTGAGGACGACGGTGTTGCCGGCCACGAGGGCCGGGGCCAGCTTGATCATGGCCTCGAACAGCGGGACGTTCCACGGGACGATGGCGGCGACCACGCCGTAGGGCACCTTGCGCACCTCGGACGGGCCCATCATCCCGGCCCGCATGTCGGTGAACTGGTACGAGTCGGCCAGCCCGACGTACTGGTCGGCGATCATCGTGGCGGTGAAGACCTGGCCCATGAAGGCCCAGGACACCGGGCACCCCATCTCGCCGGCGATCAGCTCGGCCAGGCCCTGCATGTCACCGGTGATGGCCCCCGACGCGGCGGCCAGGACGGCGCCGCGCTCCTTGGGGCTCATGGCGGCCCAGGGCCCGTGGTCGAAGGCGTGGCGGGCGGCGGCCACGGCGGCGTCGATGTCGCCCGTCGTCCCCTCGGGCACCCGGCCGAAGAGCTCCTCGGTCGACGGGTTGATGACGTCGATCGTGCCCGTGCCCTGGGGGGCGACCCAGTCGCCGCCGATGAGGAACGCGTCGTGGACGATGGGCTCAGCCATGGCAAACAGCTCTCCTGGTCAGGTGTCCAGGTAACTGTAGAACCTGTTCTCGTTCCCCGCTCGACGCCGACTGCCAGACTGCCTCGATGCCCCGGGCCGCCACGATCTACGTCACCAGCGCCGGCTGGCTCCAGGGCGCCGAGCAGGCTGTCCGTCAGGTGCTCGAGGGACAGGGCCACCGCACCCTCACCACGCGGCTGGCCTCGTCGCCATCGACCATCGCCCAGGTGTTCGACGGGGTCGATGCGCTCGTGGCCGTCATGGGCACGTTCGAGGAGATGGACGAAGGCGACGAGCTCGACCTCGCATCCATCGGGCTCGAGATCGCCGAGGCGGAGCGGCTCGGTCTCCCGGTCTTCGTCTTCATCGAAGGGGCCGCGAACGGAGGGTTCGACTTCCACCCCCGCCAGGCGTTCTTCGGATCGCTGGCCGAGGTCAGGATGCTGACGGCCGACGCCGGAGCCGACATCGTCGCCCGGCCGCGAGGAGGACGGGCCGACCTCGGTCTGCATCCTCCGGCGGTGCGGCCGGAGGCGGACGATGCGGGAATGGTGGCGTCGGAGGTCGAGGCACTGCTCGGGTGGGCCGAGCGCTACGTGGCCGACGAGGGCAACCCGGACGACCTCCGGCGGGAGGTCGAGGTCCGGCAGAGCCAGCTGATCCACGAGCTGGAGCTGATCGGACAGGGCAAGGGGAGCTCGGCCGTCTTCACCGGGCTGGCGGCGGCGCTGCTTCCGATCGTCCGGCCCGGGCGGGCCGAGGTCGGCCTGGACGCCGCGCTCGATGTGGTGGGCGACGGCGTCATCGCCCTCGGTGAGGCATCGTCGGCCGAAGAGATCGTGGCCGCCGGCGAGGCGACGGTCGAGGCGCTCGACCAGGTGGGTGAGGAGATCGCCGAGATCATCGAGCTCAACGGGTGGGACGACCTCAAGGCGTCCCTGTTCCGCGCCACCGGAGCGTGGCTCGAGGAGGACTTCCGCGCCCACCTCAACGGCTTCATCACCCTCTACCGGGAGAGGCTCGCCGGGCCGAGCGGCATGGCCGGTGGCGCCGTCGTCGGGTTGGCGGGTGGACCGCCATGGCTGGCGGTCACGATCGTGGCGGCGGGGCTGCTGCGGTCCTTGTTCCCCTGGATCTTCCCGAAGCGGTAGATCAGACGTCGGGGTTGCAGGGGGCGGTGCCGAGGGCGGCGAGACCGGTGAGGTCGCCGGCGTTCCACGCCGCGTCGACCTCGGCTCGGCCGTCGTTGTTGTGATACATGACCTGGCTGGGGTCGTCGACGTGGTCGAGCCCGACCAGGTGGCCGACCTCGTGCAGCACGAGGTGCGCCACGTCGGTGTCGAAGCCATCGGCCAGCCACCCGGCGACCTCGGGACCGTCGAGGTGGACGATGCCCGTCACGCTCTCGTACTCGCCGCCCCCCTCGGGCGCCCAGTCGGGCGTGCCCACGCCGCTGACCGGACCGGCGAGGTCGGCCACCTCCGCCGGATCGGTCCAGGCGATCAGCACCGGCGACCAGCCGTCGCCGTAGCGGGCCGGGTCGGTCTGCGGGCGCATCTCCAGCGTCGGCACCTCGTCGGTGGCGCCCCGGTCCTCGAAGACGAGCCCGGTGGCCGCCGTGACCTGGGCCAGGGCCTCGGCCACGATCTCGGCCCCGCCGGGGGGCGCGGTGCGGCTGTTGACGACGTACTCGATCGTCTCGCACGGGTCCCAGGCGATCGGGTCCCCGTCGTCCTCGCGGGCGAGGAAGGCGTGGGCGCCCGGCTCGGCCGGAGGCGTGGGGGCCGGGGCCAGCCGGGACGGCGGTGCCGTCGTCGTGGTCGGCGGCCGGGTCGTGGTGGTCGTGTCCGGACGGTCGGGCGTCTCCCCCGGCGGGGCCAGGTCGTCGGCGCTGGCGTCCGAGCGCCAGCCGGCGGAGGTCTCGTCGGTGCCGTCGCCCATGGGGTCGACCGTCACCACGACGACCGCCACCGCCACCACGACGAGGACCACGGCCAGGGCGGCGAGGAACGACCCGCCCCGCGAGGGCCGCGGCGGTCCGGACGGCGGGATCGGCGGGACCGGCGGGACGGGCGGGCGCCCCCACGGCGGCGGGGGCGGAGGGGGTGGTGCCCAGGCCGGGGTACCCCAGGTGGGCGGACCCCAGACGGGCGGAGCGGCCGGCGGTGGCGACCCGCCCGCGGGAGTGCCGTCGGGCCAGGCCGTGGGCGGTCCGGTGACCCCGATCGGACCACCGTCCGGCGCGCCCCGACCCCCGCTCTGATCTCCCCCGCCGTGCATGGTCGCCAGGCTAGTGGCGACCAGAAGTCGGGCTACAGGTCGGGCTCGCACTCGCCCCGGCCGACCGTCGCCAGGCCGACCAGGTCGCCGGTGCCCCACACCGACGGGGTGCTGTTGGGGTCGTCCGTCATGACCTGGTCCGACGGCGTGACGTGGGCCAGGCCGACCAGGTGGCCGAGCTCGTGCATCATGATCCCGAGCACGTCGTCCCGGCCGCCCTGGGCGATGAGGTCGGCGGCGTAGTCGCCCGCCATCTCGATGTAGCCGGTGATGTAGACCCGCTCCCCCGACGCCGCCTCCCGCCAGGTCGGGTTGGCCAGCCCGGCGGCACCGTCGAGCTCGGGGTGGGCCATGGCGTCGGTCCACGAGATCAGCACCGGCGACCAGCCGTCGCCGTAGCGGGCCGGGTCCGAGTCGGCGCGCTCCCCGTCCACGCCGACCGGGGCCATCTCGTCGGTGGGCCCGTCGTCGACGAAGACCAGACCGGTGGCCTGCTCCACCAGGGCGATGGCGTCGTCCATGATCTCCATGGCGCCCTCGGGGGCCAGCTCGTCGTTGACGACGTAGTGGATGGCGTCGCACGGGTCCCACGCCACCGGGTCGCCGTCGGTCTCCTCGTAGAACCACTCGTGGGGGCCGTCGGTGGTGGGGATCGGCGGCTCGGGGGCCAGGCGACCACCCGGCAGCGTCGTGGTGACGGCGTCCTCGGCGGTGCTGGTCTCCGTCGCGACCTGCGCGTCGGGGTCGTCGTCGCCCGTCGTCACCACCACGGCGACGACCAGGAACACCGTCGCCGCCAGGGCGAGGAGGCAGGCGAACCCGAAGGCGACCCACACGCCGCGCCCCGAGCCCTGCGGACCGGGACCGGGGGCGCCGGGCGGCGGCCACCCCGGCGGCGGGCCGTACCCGGCCGGAGCGCCGTACTCCGACGGAGCGCCGGCGCCCCACGGGGCGGCCGGCGGCGGCGCGCTCGGGGCCGGGGGCGGGGCCGACCAGGAGATGGTGCCGTCGTCGTCCGCGCTCATCCCCACCGTCCCTTCTCGTCCCGGTCCGGCGGCGACGCTACCGGGCGCCGGCCGGCCGTCGGGTCGTCAGAGGTCGGGGACGCAGGGGCCGCGGCCGACCTCGATCAGACCGGCCCGGTCGCCGAAGCCGTAGGCCGTGACCCCGGTCTGGCCCTCGGCGTACATCAGCTGGCCGGCATCTTCGACGTGGGCCAGACCGACCAGGTGGCCCAGCTCGTGGAGCGCCACCCCCCGGACCAGGTCGCGCCCACTGCTGGTGCGGAGGGCGTCGGCCATCTGGGGGGCGTCGAGCAGGAGCTGGCCGGTGACGTAGACCTCGGGCCCGCCGCCGGGCGGGTCCACCGCCACCGCGCCCCCCAGCCCGCCGGTGTCGCCGTCGAGGGCCGGCACCTCCGTGGGGTCGGTCCAGGCCACCAGCACCGGGGCCCAGCGGTCGCCGTAGCGGTCGGGCTGGACGGGCGCCCGCTCCTCGGCGGCGGGCTCGGTGGTGGTGCCCTCGACCTCGATCTGGAGCCCGGTGGCCTCCGACAGGGTGGCCAGGGCCTCCTCGACGATGCCCTCGGCCCGGTCGGGCGCGGCCTCGTCGGCCACCACGACGCGGATGGGCCGGCAGGGGTCCCACGTCACGGGGTCGTCGTCGGTGCCGGGCTGGATGCGGGCGAAGGCGAACGAGCCACCCCGGTGGAGGGGCGCCGGCTGGCCGAGGGGCTCGTCGGCCTCGGGCGCCGGCGTCGGGTAGGGGTAGCTGCGGCCGTCGAGGACGAAGGTGGCGCCGGGCTCCTCCGACGGCACCGACGTGGTCGACGGCGACGACGACCGGCGCGGCCCGTCGTCGGCCCGGGTGGCGACGACGGCGACCACCACGGCGCCGGCCGCCAGCGTGGCCAGGAACCCGGGCAGCACGCGGGGGCGCCGAGGCCCCGGCACCTCCGGCGCGGTCAGGGGAGCGGCCGTCCGGCCTGGAACGTGGCCGTGAGACCCTCGCCCCAGGTGGCCAGGTCGGGCGGGGTGGGCAGACCCAGCGAGCGCAGCTCGTCGGCGATCGTCCCCGAGCCCAGCTCGACCACCACGTCGGCGGGGTCGACCACGCCCGTGCCCATGTCCATGCGCAGCGCCGTGGCGTGCGGGACGCCGTCGAGGTACGAGTAGCTGCTGGCCTCGACCCCCTCGGCCGGCCCGAGGGGCGCGGCCCGGGGCAGGGTCACGGTCAGCTGCGGGCCCTCGGCGGTGGCCAGCGCCACCCGGACCGACCCGTCGGTGTAGGTGAACGAGAGGTCCTCGACCGTCTTGGGGAAGCCCATCACCCGGTTGCCGGCCTCGCAGGTGAACTCCTGGTTCACCGGCATGCGGTAGACGAACGAGCCGATCACGTCGGCCGGGGCGCCGGCGGGCCGGGCCAGGAACCCCAGGTTGACCTCGTCGTAGTCGCCCCACGGGTTCTCGACGTAGTCGCACAGGGCCACCACCAGCTGGGCCGTGCCCGGCGCCACCTCGACGACCTCGAACGCGTCGCCCGGCAGCAGGGCGGTGGCCGGGCCGGCCGGCACCGAGAAGAGGAGGGTGGCCGCGTTCATGGCCGTCACCTCCATCGGGAAGGTGATCTCCTGCCCCTGGATCGAGCCCCAGATCGTGGTCGTGACGTCACTCATGAAGGTGACCTTACGCCCGCCCGCGAGGGTGGGGAGGGCCGATCGGTAGTGTGCGAGGCGTGACCGATGCCGATCTCGAACAGCGCGCCATCAACGTGATCCGCGCCCTGTCCATGGACATGCCCATCCAGGCCAACAGCGGCCACCAGGGCACGGCCATGGCGTTGGCGCCCTTGGCCCACGTCCTGTGGACCCGGGTCATGAAGTACGACGCCGAGTCCCCCATGTGGGTCGACCGCGACCGCTTCGTGCTCTCCGCCGGCCACGCCTCGGTGCTGCAGTACGCCATGCTCCACCTCAGCGGCACGAGCCTCACGCTCGACGATCTCAAGGACTTCCGCCAGTGGGGCTCGAAGACCCCCGGCCACCCGGAGGCCGGCCACACCGTCGGCGTCGAGGTCACCACCGGTCCGCTGGGCCAGGGCCTCGGCCAGGCCGTCGGGCTCGCCCTGGCCGAGCGCTGGCTGCGGGCCACCTACGGCCAGGAGGTCGTCGACCACCACACCTGGGTGATCGTCTCCGACGGCGACCTGGAGGAGGGCATCAGCCACGAGGCCGCCTCGCTGGCCGGCCACCTGGGCCTGGGCCGCCTGATCGCCGTCTACGACGACAACCACATCTCGATCGACGGCCGCACCGACCTCACCTTCAGCGACGACACGCCGGCCCGGTTCCGGGCCTACGGCTGGGAGGTCGTCGAGCTGGGCGCCGCGTCCGAGGACCTCGACGCCCTCGAGTCCGCCCTCGTCGCGGCCAAGGAGGACGAGACCCGGCCCACGCTGATCGTCGTCGAGAGCAAGGTCGCCTACCCGTCGCCGAACTTCACCGACGACTACAAGGCGCACGGCAACCCGATCGACGCGGAGGAGGCGGCCCGGACCAAGGAGGTCATGGGCCTGCCCGCCGACGAGACGTTCTTCATCCCCGACGACGTGCTCGACCTCTACCGCGAGGCCGGCATCCGGGGCCGGACCGACCACGAGGCCTGGCAGTCCCGCTTCGACGCCTGGGACGGCGACAAGGCGGCCTGGGCCGCGGGCGAGGCCCGCACCGGCCTGCCCGGCTGGGCCGACGACCTCCCCTCGTGGGAGCCGGCCGAGAAGGGCCCGGCCACCCGCGTCGCCAGCGGCGAGGTCTTCCAGGCCCTGTGCGCCACGGTGCCCGGCCTGCTGGGCGGCGGCGCCGACCTGTCGGGCAACACCGGCACCGCCCTGAAGGGCCTCGGGGTCCAGTCCCGGGACGAGCCCGGCGGCCGCCAGATCTACTTCGGCATCCGCGAGCACGGCATGGCCGCGGCCATGAACGGCATGGCCCTCCACGGCGGCGTGCTGCCGGTGGGCGGCACCTTCATGCAGTTCAGCGACTACTGCCGCCCCGCCGTCCGCCTCGCCGCCCTCAGCGGGGCCAAGGTGATCTTCTCGTTCACCCACGACTCGGTGGCCCTGGGCGAGGACGGCCCCACGCACCAGCCCGTCGAGCACCTGATGGCCCTGCGCGCCATCCCCCGGCTCCGGATGATCCGCCCGGCCGACGCCAACGAGACGGTCGCCGCCTGGCGGGTCGCCATCGAGGGCGACGGCCCCACCGCCCTGGCCCTGTCCCGCCAGAACCTGCCCGTGCTCGGCGGCACCAGCGCCGAGGGCGTGGCCCGGGGGGCCTACGTGCTCGGCGGCGTCACCGACGGCGGCGAGCCCGACCTCGTGCTGCTGGGCACCGGGGCCGAGGTCCACACCTGCGTCGAGGCGGCCGAGATCCTCCGGGCGGAGGGCCGCACCGTCCGGGTCGTGTCGATGCCCTCGTGGGACATCTTCTCGGCCGAGGACTTCGACTACCAGGACGAGGTCCTGCCCGCCGGTGTCCCCACCCTCGCCGTCGAGGCCGGCGTGTCGCTGGGCTGGGACCGGTGGGCCGACGCCAGCGTCTCCATCGACGGCCGCTTCGGCGAGTCCGCCCCCGGCACCGAGGCGCTCCACCGCCTGGGCTTCACCGCCGACAACGTGGCCGAGCGCGGCCGCGAGCTGATCGCCGACCTGGTCGAGGAGGACCCCCGATGACCAAGCTGCACGAGCTGTACGACGAGCAGGGCCAGAGCCCGTGGCTCGACAACCTGCGCCGGAGCTTCCTCCAGGGCGGCGAGCTGGCCGCGTGGGTCGACAAGGGGGTCCGGGGCGTCACGTCCAACCCGTCGATCTTCCAGAAGGCCATCGCCGGGTCGGCCGACTACGACGACCAGTTCGCCGCCGGCCTCGACCGGGGCCTCTCGGTCGAGGACATCTACTGGGAGCTGGTCGTCTCCGACATCGAGGGCGCCCTGGCGGTCCTGCGGCCCGTGTACGACGCCAGCGACGGCCTCGACGGCTACGTGAGCGTCGAGGTGGCCCCGTCGCTGGCCCGCGACACCGAGGGCACCACCACGGCCGCTCGGGAGCTCCACGAGCGGATCGACGAGCCCAACCTCTACGTCAAGATCCCGGGCACGGCCGAGGGCCTGCCCGCCATCCAGGCGATGATCGCCGAGGGGCGCAGCGTCAACGTCACCCTCCTGTTCAGCCTCAGCCGCTACGGCGAGGTCATCGAGGCCCACCAGGCCGGGCTCGAGGCGCTGGTCGCCTCCGGCGCCAGCCCCGAGGCCGTGGGCCGGGTGTCGTCGGTGGCGTCGTTCTTCGTCAGCCGGGTCGACGCCGAGACCGACAAGCGCCTCGACGCCATCGGCACCGACGAGGCCACGGCCCTCAAGGGCAAGGCCGCCATCGCCAACGCCCGCCGGGCCTACGCCCTGTTCCAGGAGCGCTACTCCGGCCCCCGCTGGGAGGCGCTCGCCGCCGCCGGCGCCAAGGTCCAGCGTCCGCTGTGGGCCTCGACCTCCACCAAGGACCCGAGCTACCCCGACACCCTCTACGTCGACACGCTCATCGGTCCCGACACGGTGAACACGCTGCCCGACGCCACCCTCGAGGCCTTCGCCGACCACGGCACCGTGGCCCGCACCGTCGACACCGCCGCCGACGACGACCTCGACGTCCTCGACCGGCTGGCGCGCGTCGGCATCGACCTGGGCGACGTCACCGAGCTCCTCGAGAAGGAGGGCGTCGCCGCCTTCGAGGCCTCCTCCGACGACCTGATCGCCACCCTCACCGAGAAGGCCGACCAGCTGAGGGCCGAGGGCGCGTCTTGACCATCGACGGACTCACCGTCGTGCCCGACGTGCCCGGCGCCTTCGCCGAGCGCGTCATCGACTCCTTCGGGGCGCGGGCCGAGGAGACCTACTCGATCGCCCTCTCGGGGGGCGACACCGCCCGCCGCTGCTACGAGCGCCTGGCGGCCGACGGCGAGACCCGCATCGACTGGTGGAAGGTCGACGTCTACTGGGGCGACGAGCGCTGCGTGCCCCACGACCACGAGGACTCGAACTACCTCCTGGCCCGGGAGGCGCTGCTCGACCGGGTGGGGGCGGCCAACGCCACCCACCTCATGCGCTGCGCCGAGGCCGACGCCTACCAGCTCCGGGTGGGCGACCTGGGCCGGTTCGACCTCGTCCACCTGGGTCTCGGCCCCGACGGTCACACCGCCTCGCTGTTCGCCGGCTCCCCGGCCCTGGAGGCCGATCCCGGACGCCTCGTCGCCCTCAACGAGGACCCGTCGGGCCGCAACCCCTACCCGCGGATGACCCTCACCCTGGCCGGCATCGCCCGGGCCCGGCTGGTGGTGGTCACCGTCGAGGGCGAGGCCAAGGCCGAGGCCCTGGCCGCGGTGGCCCGGGGCGACGACGTCCCCGCGGCCAAGATCGACGCCGAGCGCGTCGTCTGGCTCGTCGACGAACCCGCCGCCTCGCTGCTCCCCTCCTAGCAATCGCCGAACTCGGTGGGGTAAGCGCCCAGTTTTGGGCGTCTACTCCCCCGAGTTTGTCGTGGGGTCAGGCCCGGAGGCCGTGAAGGCCGGTGGGGTCGAGGACGACCAGGCCCCCGTCGACGGCGGCCAGACCGGTGGCCTCGGGGAAGGCGTCGGTGGTCCAGAGGGGGTCGTCGATGCTCTCGTAGCCGTAGGCGGCGATGATGCCGCCCGCCTCGATGATGGCGATGCCCTCCTGGCCGATGGCCAGGGCCGACCGTCCCCCCGTCGGCTCGAGGTCGACGGACCCGAGGACCTCCCCGTTGGTGACGTCGATGAGCTGGATGTGGGCGCCGGTCCACCCGACCAGGAGGTGATCGCCGGTGCCGACCCACACCGGTGAGCCCTGCACCGCCCGGATGGTGTCGGCGTCGAGCTCGGGGTCGAAGACGAGCCGGTCGCGCATCACGCGCCAGACGATGGTGCCGGAGCGGGCGTCGATGCCGAGGTCGCCCCGCTCGGCGGCCACGACCACGACGTCGCCGACGTTGGACACGGCGACGACCCGGCCCAGGTCCTTGCCGTCGGCGGAGATCGGCACCCGGGCGGGCCACGCCTCCGCCGCGCTCTCGCGGTTGAGCGCCACGACCTCGGAGTCGGTCACGGTGACGAACAGGTCGCTGGCGACCACACCGAAGCGCCAGGCCGGGAAGGCGCCGACCGGGGCCGCCGACACGATCCCCTCGGCCTCCCACGTCTCGGTCCCGGCGTCGGCCAGCGGGCGGGCCACGACCCGGTCGCCGTCGGCGACGTAGACGTTGGTCCGATCGGTGGCGAGGACCCGACCCTCGCCCCGTTGGGGGATGCCCGTGACCAGATCGACGACCAGGTAGGCGTCGACCTCGGCCAGCAGCAGCACGCCGTAGTCCTCGGACATCTGGGTGTTGGGGAAGACGGGCTGGTCGTCCTGGGGGACCGGGAGCTCCCACCGCTTCTCCCCCTCGCCGTCGATGCCCCGGTAGGTGCGGGTGTCGCCGGCCGTGCTGGAGACGATGACGAGGTCGCCGAGGCGGGCCAGGCCGGGTGGGCTCGAGAGGCCGTCGAGGGGCAGGGTCCACTGCTCCTCGCCGTTCTCGGCGGCCAGGCTCCGGACGGTGGCCGTGCCGTCGCCGGGGGCCTCCACGGAGACCACGTCGCCGTCGTCGGCCACGACCGCGCAGGCGCTGTCGCCGTCGCAAGGACCGCCCTCGTCCCATTCCGCCGGCGCGGCCAGGGGCTGGCCCAGACCGGCGGGCACCTCCAGCGGCGCGCCCAGCGGCGTGTCGATCGAGCTCGCCTGGGCGTCGCCGGGCGTCTCGGTGGTCTCGCCGGCCGAGGTCTCGGTGCGGGGATCGTCGCCGGGATCGTCGTCGCCACCGCCGAGGACGAGGGCGGCGGCCA
>DASVEC010000325.1:0-6862 GCA_036380755.1 Iamia sp.
TCACCGCCAACTGCCTGGCCCCCACGGCCGTCACCCGTCTGGTGGCGCCGGTGATGGGCGGCGAGGAGAACATCCCCGACGAGGTGCGCGAGGCGCTGTCGCCCCGCTGGGTCGCGGCGGTGGCGACCTGGCTGGCCAGCCCGGCGGCCCGGCACGTCACCGGCCGGGTGTTCGACGTGCGGGGCGACACGATCGCCATCGCCGAGGGCTGGCACCGGGGTCCCGACGGGCCCAACCCGGGCGACCCGGCCGGCGCCGGTGCCGTCATCGACGAGCTGCTGGCGAAGGCCCGCCCCCCGGCCGACCTCGACGGCCGCGACGCCCCGTCCCGCTTCGCTGTTCCCTAGATCCCGACGCCTGACGCCTGCTGCCCGACGCTCTCGGGCGAGCGCGATCGCAGGGCCGCGTCACGAGCCCGGCGCAGCCGCTGGGGGTCTGGGGGTCTCCCCCAGGAGGCGACCGCCGGAGGTGAGGAACGAGGCGGAGGCGGTCAGAACAGCGCGAGCGAAGCGAGCCCGATCAGTTCGAGGAGGAGATCGAGCGAAGCGAGATCTCCGACGAGAGAACCCTCAGTCGTAGTACTCGGCGCCGAGGTGGGTGATGGGGTCGTCGCCCATGAGGTGGCGGAGGGTGTTCTTGAGCTTCATCAGCTGGATGAAGATGTCGTGCTCGGGGTACAGCCCGGGCTGCGCCGGCTGGGGCGACTTCCAGTAGAAGCTCAGCCACTCCTGCACGCCGCTCAGCCCGGCCCGCTGGGCCAGGTCGAGGAACAGGGCCAGGTCGAGCACCAGCGGGGCGGCGAGGATCGAGTCCCGGCACAGGAAGTCGACCTTGATCTGCATCTTGTAGCCGAGCCACCCGAAGATGTCGATGTTGTCCCAGCCCTCCTTGTTGTCACCGCGCGGCGGGTAGTAGTTGATCCGCACCACGTGGTGGATGTCGCCGTAGAGGTCGGGGTTGCGCTCGGGCTCGAAGATGGTGTCGAGCACACCGAGCTTCGACACCTCCTTGGCCTTGAACGAGTCGGGGTCGTCGAGGACCTCGCCGTCGCGGTTGCCGAGGATGTTGGTCGAGTACCAGCCCTCGACGCCGAGCATCCGGGCCTTGAAGCCGGGGGCGAGGATGGTCTTCATCAGGGTCTGGCCCGTCTTGAAGTCCTTGCCCGTGATCGGGATCTTCTTGCTCTTGACCAGCTCGAGCAGGGCGGGCGTGTCGAGGTTGAGGTTGGGGGCGCCGTTGGCCATGGGGATGCCCAGCTTGAGCAGGGCGTAGGCGTAGATCTGGCTGGGGGCGATGTCGGGGTCGCTCTCGTCGAGCCCCTTCTCGAAGGCCTCCAGGCTCTGGTGGACGGCCGTCGGCTCCTTGTAGATCTCGGTCGAGCCGCACCACACGGCGACGAGGCGGTCGCAGCCGTTCTCCTCGCTGAAGCGCTGGATGTCGTCCGCGAGGGCGTCGGCCTGCTGGCGCTTGCTCAGCCCCTCCTTGATGTGGTTGCCGTGGAGGTTGCGGACGTACTCCTGCTCGAACACGGCGGGCATGGGCTTGATGGCCCGCAGCTCGTCCCCCAGCTGCTCGAGCATGTGGCCGTCGAGCACACCGGCCCGGCTGGCGGCGACGTAGGCGTCGTCCTCGAACACGTCCCATCCGCCGAACACCAGGTCGTCGAGCTGGGCCAGGGGGACGTAGTCGTTGATCAGGGGGACGTTGTCGTCGGGCCGGGGTCCGATGCGGATGGTGCCCATCTGGGTCAGCGACCCGATCGGCTTCGACAGGCCCTTGCGGATGGCGAGGCAGCCGGCGATGAAGGTGGTGCCGACCGCGCCCATCCCGGGCAGCAGGACGCCCAGCTTCCCGGTGGCGGGGGCGATGTCGACGTTGGACTCGAGGGGCATGCGGTCGACGCTAGGCCGTCCCGGGGACCGAGCGAACTTTGAGCGCCTGACATCGAATACCGATGTCAGGCGCTCAAAGTTCGGGTCGGTCAGGCGGTGACGTGCTGGTCGGCGACCTTCAGGGCTTCGTCGATCAACGCCAGGCCGGACTCGACGTCGGCGACGGACGTGGTGACCGGGGGGACGACGTTGAGGCGATTGGCGGCGGCGAAGGGGACGACGCCCCGCTCGACGCAGGCGCCGATGACCTCCTTCATCGGGGCGGCGGCCGGGCCGGCGGCGTTGAACGGCACCAGCGGCTCACGGGTCTCGCGATCCTTCACCAGCTCGATGCACCAGAAGACGCCCACGCCGCGGACCTCGCCCACCGACGGGTGGCGCTCGGCGATCTCGGCGAGGCGGGGGCCGATGACGTCGGTGCCGAGCATGCGGGCGTGGTCGAGCACGCCTTCCTCGTCGAACACCTTCATCGACTCGACCGCGGCGGCGCAGGCCAGCGGGTGGCCCGAGTAGGTGAGCCCGCCGGGGAACGGTCGCTCGGCGAAGGTGTCGGCGATGCGCGGCGAGATGAGCACGCCGCCGAGCGGGACGTAGCCCGAGTTCACCCCCTTGGCGAAGCAGATGAGGTCGGGGGCGACGTCCCAACGGTCGACGGCGAACCACTCGCCGCACCGGCCGAAGCCGGCCATGACCTCGTCGCAGATCATCACGAGGTCGTGCTCGTCGCAGATCTCCCGGACGCCGGCCAGGTAGCCGTCGGGCGGGACGAGGATGCCGTTGGTGCCCACCACCGTCTCGAGCACGACGGCCGCCACCGTCGACGCGCCCTCGACCATGATCGTGTCGCGCAGGTGCCGCAGGGCGCGCTCGCACTCCTCCGCCTCGGTCGACGCGTGGAAGGCCGACCGGTACAGGTACGGGCCCCAGAAGTGGACGACGCCCGGGATGCCCGGCTCGCTGGCCCACCGCCGGGGCTCGCCGGTGAGCGTGATCGACCCGGCGGTGGCCCCGTGGTAGCTGCGGTAGGTGGCCAGCACCTTGTGACGACCGGTGTGGAGCCGGGCCATGCGGACGGCGTTCTCGTTGGCCTCGGCCCCGCCGTTGGTGAAGAACACCATGTCGAGGTCGCCCGGCGCCCGCTCGGCCAGCATCCGGGCCAGCTCGCCCCGGGTCGCGTTGGCGTGACCGGGGGCGATCATGCACAGCACGTCGGCCTGGCGCTTGATGGCCTCGACCACCCGGGGGTGCTGGTGGCCGATGTTCATGTTGACCATCTGCGAGGAGAAGTCGAGGTAGCGGGTGCCGTCCTCGTCCCAGAACCACGAGCCCTCGGCTCCCGCCACGACCATGGGGTCGAGGAGCTTCTGGGCCGACCACGAGTGGAAGACGTGGGCCCGATCGTCCCGGTAGGCCTGACTTCGATCGCTCATGCGCCGCCCTCCTGGAGCTCCACCTCGGTGGGCTCGAAGTCGGCCCCGACCACGTCGACGTCGGCCTCCTCGAGCAGGGCCACCGCGGCCTCGTTGATCTCGCCGGTGTAGGCGCTGGCGGGCGGATCCTCGGTGATGACGGTGGTGCCGTCGGCGTTGTTCGTGTCGAGCGAGATCTCCACCGTCTGGTCCCACGCGTCCTGCTCGACGGTGCCGGCACCGGCCTCGGGCGACGGCCAGATCAGCTTGTTGATCTCGTTCATCTGCCAGGCCTGGTGGCTCTCGCCCAGCTCCGAGCCCGCCGACAGCACCGACTGGACGCAATCGTCCGGGTTGTCGCGGCAGTAGGCCCAGCCCTCGAGCGAGGCGGCGACGAACCGCACCGCGTTGTCGCAGTACTCCTGGTCGGACTCGAGCTGCTCGGTGTTGGCCCAGATGGCGTCCTGGAGCATGGCGGTGCCCTCGTCGTTCCAGTTGATGACGCTGAAGTCGTCCTCGGTGTAGAGCTCGCCCGTCTCCGGGTCGACCGCCTCCAGCACCTGGGCGTACTCGTTGTAGGTCATGGCCTGGGCGGCGTCGATCTCGCGGTTGAGGAGCGCCTGCATGTCGAACTGCTGCTGGACGAGCGTGACGTCCGACGCCGGGTCGAGACCGGCCTCGGTCATCCCCGCGAACAGCTCGAACTCGTTGCCGAAGCCCCAGTTGCCGACGTTCTTGCCCTCGAGGTCGGCCGCCGTGGTGATGCCGTCCTCGGCCCACGACACCTGGAGGGTGCCCGAGCGCTGGAACGGCTGGGAGATGTTGGTGATGGCGGCCCCGCCCTCGATCGACTGGAGCGCCTTGGGCACCCAGGCGATGGCGAAGTCGACGGCCCCGTCGGCCAGCTGGGTCTGGGGCACGATGTCGACGCCGCCCTCGACGATGTCGACGTTCAGGCCGTGCGCCTCGTAGAAGCCCTGGTCGACGGCGGCGAAGTAGCCGGCGAACTGGGCCTGGGTGACCCACTGCAGCTGCAGGCTGACATCGGTCGTCCCCTCGACCTCGGGCGGCGTGTCCGAGCAGGCCAGGGCGAAGTCCTCGCCGCTGCCGTCACCGCCTCCGCCGCCGTTGCCGCCGCCTCCGCTCGTGTCGTCCTCGTCGTCGGCGCTGCCGCAGCCGGCGGCGACGAGGGTGACCGCGAGCAGGGCGATGGCCCCGCGCATCCAACGACGCTTCATGTCTGCCTCCGTGGGTGGTGGGTTGGGGAGATCGATGGCCGCCCGGGCGCCGCCACCCGCTCGACGGCGACGGCGGCGACGAAGAACAGGAGACCGAGGGCGCAGGCCGCGACGACGTAGGACCACGCCTGGGCCGTGCGGGTCTGCGATGCGTTGGTGGAGATGAAGTAGCCCAGCCCGCCCTGGGGACCGCCGAAGTACTCGGCCACGACGGCGGTGATGACGGCGAGCGGCGCGGCCACCTTGAGGCCGGTGGCGAGGTAGGGCACGGCGCCGGGCAGGCGGACCTTGCGGGCGACGGCCGAGGCGGACGCCCCGTACGAGCGCATCAGCTCGATGTGGGTGGCCTGCACCTGGGTCAGGCCCTTGAGCAGGTTGAGGAAGACGGGGAAGAAGACGACGAGGGCGACGACGAGCCGCCGGGGCGTCTCCGACGTCGAGCCGATGGCGTTGTTCAGCACCGGCGTGACGGCGATCAGCGGCAGGGCGTTGGCCGCCGCGGCGACGGGGGCGATCATCGATCGGACGACCGAGAAGCGGCTCGACAGCAGGGCCATGACGATGCCGAGGGCGGCGCCCAGCAGCAGCCCGAGGAGGGCGTTGGTCCCGCTGATGCGGGCAGCGTCCCCGATGATCTCCCGCTGGCGGTCGAGCTGCTCGCCGATCGCCGACGGCTTGGGCAGCAGGTAGGTGGCGATCCGGCCGACCTGGACCCAGATCTCCCACGCCACCAGCAGCACCACGCCCAGCACGACGGGCGGCAGGATCACGCCCAGCCGGGCACGCAGGGTCGGGCTCACCAGCCCTCGCCCTCGGGGCCGGCCGTCTGCTCGATGCCCCGAAGGGCCTCGCGAACCCGGGTCACACCGGCGAAGAAGGTGGGGTCGGCCCGGGTCTCGTCGGAGCGCTCGGGCCCCAGATCGACGGTGACGATGTCGGTGATGCGACCCGGCCGCGGCGACATCACCACGACCCGGTCGGCCAGGTAGACGGCCTCGGGGATGGAGTGGGTGACGAACACGACGGTGGTGCCCAGCTCGGCCCGGATGCGCTGGAGCTCGGCCTGCATGTGCTCGCGCGTCATCTCGTCGAGGGCGCCGAAGGGCTCGTCCATCAGTAGCAGCCCGGGCCGGGTGACGAGCGCCCGGGCGATGGCGACCCGCTGCTGCATCCCGCCCGAGAGCTCCCAGGGGTGGTGGTCGGTGAAGTCGCCCAGCTTGACCAGGTCGAGCATCTCCCGGGCCCGGTGCCGGCGCTCGGCCTTGGCGACCTTCTGGAGCTCGAGCGGCAGCTCGACGTTGCGCGCGACGGTGCGCCACTCGAACAGGCCGGCCTGCTGGAAGGCCATGCCGTAGTCGTTGTCGAGCCGGGCCCGGTGGGCGGGCTTGCCGTTGACGATCACGTCGCCGGTCGTCGGCTCGGTGAGGTCGCCGACGACCCGGAGCAGGGTGCTCTTGCCGCAGCCCGACGGCCCGATCAGCGCCACCAGCTCGCCCGGCGCCACGGTGAGGTCGATGTCCTCCAGGGCGACGACCTGGTTCCGCCGGCCGGCGTTGAAGACCTTGCCCACCCCCCGGACGGAGACGGCGGCGGGCGCCTCGGGCACGGCGTCGGCAGGGACGTCGACTTTGGTCAGGTCGGTCATGCGACCAGTGCCTCCTTGGGGCGGTTGCGGGAGGCCACGGTGTCGATGACACCGACCAGGAGGGCCATGGCGATGCCGAGCGCGGCCGCCCCCATGAGGGCGGTGTAGACCTTGGCCGGATCGCTGGTGGCGGCCCGGGAGTACTCGAGGGTCAGGCGGCCGATGCCCCCGCTGCGGCCCAGCGAGATCTCGGCCACGATCGCCCCCACCACTGCGCCCGCCGCCGCCAGGCGCAGGGCGGGGACGAGGTACGGCAGCGCCGCGGGCAGGCGCAGCTTCCACAGCACGGTGCGGGGCGGGGCGGCCATCGACCGCATCAGCTCCTCGGCCGCCGCCGGCGCGGCCTGGAGCCCGCGCAGCAGCCCGACGGCGACCGGGGCGAAGGCCAGGAAGGCCGAGATCACCGCCACCGACATCCACGGCTGCCACTCGCCCGACCCGAGCTGCAGCCGTCCACCCCACGCCGCCACCAGCGGGGCGAAGGCGACGATCGGCACCGTCTGGGACATGACGACCAGCGGGAGCACCGCCCGCTCGGCCACCTTGAGCCGCTGCATCAGGGCGGCGAGCAGCGACCCGACGACGATCCCGCCGAGCAGGCCCGCCATGGCGATCTGGAACGTGTACCAGGCGCCGGCCAGCACGGCGGAGGCGATGCTGCGATCGCTCCCGCGCCGC
>DASVEC010000326.1:0-3421 GCA_036380755.1 Iamia sp.
ACCGCCTTCGGTTCTGATCACCGGACGTTGCGTCCCCGCAACCGGGGAAGATCAGAACGGCGCCGCATCGGTTCTGATCAGCGGGCGTTGCGCCGACGCGACCAGGGGTGATCAGAACGGAACACGATCAGGCCAGCAACGGGTGGACGTGGGTGGGGTCGACGGCGACGGCCACCTCGGCCCCGACGGGCGGTGGGGTGCCGGTGTGGAGCGACAGCCGGACGCCGGCGACGTCGAGGACGACCCGGGACGTGGCGCCGCGGAAGCGGACGTCGACGACGCGGGCGGGGAGGCCGCCAGCGCCGAGCGCCAGGGCGGCCTCGGCCACGACCACCGGGGTGGCCGCGTCGAGACCGAGGGCGGCGGCCTGGTCGGGCGTGAGCACGTTGGCGTGACCGAGGAAGCGGGCGACGAACGCGGACCCGGGATCGCCCCACACCTCGGCGGCGGGGCCGTCGCGCACGAGCTCGCCGGCCCGCATGACCACGATGCGGTCGGCCACGGCGTAGGCCTCCTCCTGGTCGTGGGTGACGTGCACGGCGGCCAGGCCCAGGTCGCCCAGGACCCGGCGCAGCTCGGCGGCGAGGTCGTCGCGCAGGACCCGGTCGAGCGAGCCGAGGGGCTCGTCGAGCATCAGCAGCCGGGGCTCGGGAGCGAGGGCCCGGGCCAGGGCGACGCGCTGGGCCTCGCCTCCCGACAGCGTGTCGACGGTGCGGTCGGCGAACCCGGCCAGGCCGACCCGGGCCAGCGCGGCCTCGACCCCGCTCGCCTGCTCGGCCCGGCTGCGCCCGGCCATGCGCAGACCGAAGGCCACGTTCTGGCCCACGGTCCGGTGCGGGAACAGGGCGTGGTCCTGGAACATGAGCCCGAACCCCCTCCGGTCGGGGGACAGCCGGGTGATGTCGGCGCCGTCCCAGCGCACGGTGCCGGCGGCGGGCGCCTCCAGCCCGGCGACGGCTCGCAGCAGCGTGCTCTTGCCGCACCCGCTCGGCCCGAGCAGGGCCACGATCTCGCCCGGCGCCACGGCCAGGTCGACCCCGGCGACCGCCGTCGTGGTCCCGTACCGCACCACCAGGTCCTCGACCGACAGGCCCGAGCTCACCATCCGAGGGCGTCCCGGGGGCGCAGGCGCTCGATCACCAGGACGCTCGCCACGGTGAGGGCGGCCAGGACGACACCCAGGGCCATCGCCTGGCCCCGGAGGGCGGCGCCGGGCTGGCCGAGGAGCCGGAACATGGCGGTGGGCACCGTCGGGGCGTCGGGCCGGGCCAGGAACGACGTGGCCCCGAACTCGCCCAGCGACACGGCGAAGGCGAAGGCGGCGCCGACGAGGACGGTGCGGCCCACGAGCGGGACGTCGACCTCCCAGCGGGCGCGCCACGGCGAGGCGCCCAGGACGGTGGCGGCCTCCCGCGTGCGCGGATCGATCGAGCGCAGCGCCGGCACCAGCGATCGGACGACGAAGGGCAGGCCCACCAGCGCCTGGGCGATCGGCACGACGGCCCGCGACGAGCGGAGGTCGAGCGGCGGCTCGTCGAGGGCGATCAGCAGGCCGAAGCCGAGGGTCACGGCGCTGGTGCCGAGGGGGACCATGAGCAGCACGTCGAGGGTGCGCCCCGGCGCCCGCCCGGCGTGGGCCACCACCACCGACGCCAGCCCGCCGACCACCACCGCGATCAGCGTGGCGGCCACCGCGTACGTGAGCGACGTGCCCACCGCGGCCAGCGGGGCCACGCTCAGACCGGTGCCCGTCTCCTCGCCCAGGGCCCGGAAGTGGCCCAGCCCGTAGCCGTCGCCCACGGCCAGCGAGCGCTCGATCAGCACGCCGACCGGCACCAGCACCAGACCCATCGCTGGAGCCAGGGCGACCGCCACGCCGAGCCGCTGGCGCGCCGTGACCAGGCGCCGGGGCGGGACCGGCCGCCGGACGACGGCGCCCGCCGCGGCGCGGCGCTCGGCCACCCCGACCACGGCGACGAGGGCGACCACCACCAGCATCTGGAGCAGGGCCAGGGCGGTGGCCGTCGAGATGTCGGTGCGCTGGGTGGCGTAGCGCCAGATCTCGGTCTCCAACGTGGGCCGGCCCGGCCCGCCGACGGTGAGGATCACGCCGAAGGACGTGAAGCAGAACAGGAACACGATGCCGGCCGCGCTCCACACCGCCGGGGCCAGCCGGGGCAGGGTGACCTCGCGCAGCACCCGCAGCCGCGACGCGCCCAGCACCCGGGCGGCCTCCTCGGCGCGGGGATCGAGCAGGGCCCAGTGCGACCCGACCACCCGCACCACCACGGCCACGTTCAGCACCATGTGGGCCAGGAGGATCGCCGTCACCGTGCGCTCGAGGTGGAAGCCGTCGGTGCCGTCGACGCCGGCCCGCTCGAACGTCGCCTGCAGGGCGGCCCCGACCACCAGCGTGGGCAGCACGAACGGCACCACCAGCAGGGCCCGCACCAACCGGCGACCGGGCAGGTCGACCCGGGCCACGGCCCACGCCGCCGGCAGCCCGACCACCAGGCTGAGCGCGGCCGACGCCGCCGCCTGGGCCACGGTGAAGGTCACGAGCCGGCCGGTCGAGCGGCGCCGGATCACGTCGAGGGCCGACCCCTCGCTCAGCCCCCGCTCGAGGATCGTGGCCACCGGGTAGGCGAAGAAGACGGCCAGGAACGCCACCGGCGCCGCCGCCACGAGGACCCACACCACCGTTCTCGGCACGGAAGTGCCGGATATCCCGGCTCTCTCGTGCCGAGAACGGTGGGAGGAGGAGGTCACCGGAGGACGATCTCGGTCCAGCGCTCGGTCCAGGTGTCGCGGCCGGCCTCGATCTCGGCCGGCGTGAGGGTCAGCGGCTCGGCGATCTCGGTGCTGTGGGCGGTGTACTCCGGCGGGAGCTCGGCCGTCTCGTTCACCGGGGTGACGAACATGTTGAGCGGGATGTCCTCCTGGAACGTCGGCGACAGGAGGAAGTCGACCAGCCGGGCCGCGGCCTCGGGCTCGTCGGTGCCCCGCAGCACGCCGGCCAGCTCGACCTGGCGGAAGCAGGCGTCGGCCACCACGCCGATGGCGGGCTCGTCGCGGGGCGGGTCGGAGTAGACGACGTCGGCCACCGGGCTGGAGGCATAGGACGTGACGATCGAGCGGTCCGCGCCCTCGGCGCCGGCCTCGAAGCTGCCGTTGTAGGCCTCCTCCCACCCGGCGACGACCTCGACGCCGTTGTCGCGCAGGTCGGTCCAGTAGTCCTGCCAGCCGTCGGGGCCGTACTCGGCGATGGTGGCCAGCAGGAAGGCCAGCCCGGGCGAGGACGTCTCCGGGTTCTCGGTGACGAAGGCATCGGCGAAGGCCGGGTCGGTGAGGTCGTCGAGCGTCTGCGGGGCGTCGGCGTCGTCGGGGAAGGCCGACTTGGCGTAGTTGAGGCAGACGTCGC
>DASVEC010000327.1:0-3510 GCA_036380755.1 Iamia sp.
GGGAGGTACATCTCCGGCGGGCTGGTCGTGGTGGAGCACGCCCGCAAGTAGGGCTCAGGCGACCGGGGCCGGTTCGGTGCGGGTGCGGCCGTAGAGGGTGGTGCGCTGCTCCAGGCGGCGGCCGAGGGGCTCGACGATCGAGCGGAACTCGGCCTCCTCCATGAGCTGGCCGTGGGCGGCCCCGGCGGCGCGGCTGATGTTCTCGTCCATCAGCGTGCCGCCGAGGTCGTTGACCCCGGCCTGGAGCAGCTGGCGCACGCCGTCGGCCCCCAGCTTCACCCACGACGCCTGGATGTTGTCGACCAGGCCGATGTAGGCGATGCGGGCCACGGCGTGCATCAGGAAACTCTCGCGGAACGTCGGGCCCCGGCGGCTCCGCTTCTGGAGGTAGAGCGGGGCGGCCATGTGCACGAACGGCAGCGGGACGAACTCGGTGAAGCCACCGGTCTCCGCCTGGAGGGCGCGGGTGCGGAGGATGTGACGGGCCCACGAGGCCGGCTCCTCGACCGAGCCGAACATGATGGTGATGTTCGACCGCAGCCCGACGGAGTGGGCGGTGCGGTGGGCCTCGAGCCACTCGTCGGTGTCGATCTTGTCCGGGCACAGGATCTGCCGGACGGGGTCGTCGAGGATCTCGGCCGCGGTGCCGGGCAGGGTGCGCAGCCCGGCGTCCATGAGGCGCCGCAGGTAGTCGGCCAGGGGCTCGCCCAGACGCTTGGCCCCCTCGGTGACCTCGAGGGCGGTGAAGCCGTGGACGTGGATGTCCGGCGCCGCCTCCTTCACCGCCCGGGTGACGTCGATGTAGTAGTCGCCGTCGAAGCTGGGGTGGATGCCGCCCTGCAGGCAGACCTCGGTGGCGCCCAGGTCCCACGCCTCGGACACCCGGCCGGCGATGTCGTCGAGGGTGAGGAGGTACGGCGTGCCCCGCAGGTTGAGCGACCGGGGGCCCTTGGAGAACCCGCAGAAGCGGCACTTGAACGTGCAGACGTTCGTGTAGTTGATGTTGCGGTTGCGGACGAAGGAGACCTCGTCGCCCACGGCGGTGCGCCGCAGCTCGTCGGCCAGCTCGGCGACGGCGTTGACCTCGCGGCCCCGCGCCCCGAAGAGGGTGACGATCTCGTCGTGGCCGACCTGCTCGCCTCGCTCCACGCCGGCGAGCACCTCGGCGACGGCGCCGCCGATCGGGGCGGCCGGGCCGGGGACGAGGGTGGGCGGGTGGACGTCGGCACCCGAGTACCACTGGGTCGAGCGCCGGCCGACGAGGACGACCTCGGCCCCGTCGCCGACGTTGCGGACCTCGCCGACCTTGTTCGGGTACACCGAGCCGGGGTCGTCACGGGCGAGGCCCTCGGCGTCGGCCCGGTCCATCACCGCGAAGTGCAGGCCCTCGTCGATCCAGACCTCCGCGGCGCCGTCCTGGACGTAGCGGGCGTGGACCGTCAAGCGGGGAGCGAGCTGGCGCCCGGTGGCCTCGGTGGCCTCGCGCAGGGCGTCGAGGTGGGGCCAGGGCCGCTCGGGGTTGACGTGGTCGATGGTGACGGGGGAGACGCCGCCGAAGTCCGACACGCCCGCGGCCAGCAGGGGCGCCACCTCGTCGGCCAGGTTGGGCGGGGCCTGGACGTGGACCCTGGGCGGGAGGATCAGCCGGGCCAGGGCGATGGCCCGCTGGTGGTCCTCGGGCGGGCAGGGGGGGTGGTCGCGCATCGCCGTGCCCGGCTTGGGCAGGAAGTTCTGGACGATCACCTCCTGCACGTGGCCGTGGCGGCGGTGGCTCGCGGCGATGGCCTCCAGCGCCTCGACCCGGTCGGCCTCGGTCTCGCCGATGCCGCAGAGGATGCCGGTGGTGTACGGGATGCGGAGCTCGCCGGCGGCCTCGAGGGTGGCCAGGCGGCGCTCGGGCGTCTTGTCCGGTGCGCCCCGGTGGGCGGCGAGGTCGGCGCGCAGGGTCTCGACCATCATCCCCTGGCTGGGGCTGACGGCTCGGAGGCGGGCCAGCTCGGCCGCGGGCAGGGCGCCGGGGTTGGCGTGGGGGAGGAGACCGGTCTCCTCGAGCACGGCCGCGGCCGCGGCCACCAGGTAGTCGGTGGTGGAGGTGTAGCCGTGCTCGTCGAGCCAGGTGCGGGCGGCCGGGTAGCGCTCCTCGGGCGCCTCGCCCAGGGTGAAGAGCGCCTCGTGGCAGCCGGCGGCGGCGCCCCGGCGGGCCAGCACCAGCACGTCCTCCAGCTCCATGTAGGGCGACTCGAGCCGGGCCGGCGGCTGGGCGAAGGTGCAGTAGCCACAGCGGTCGCGACAGAGCTTCGTCAGCGGGATGAAGACCTTGGGCGAGAAGGTCACCCGGGTGCCGTGGGCGGCGTCGCGCACGGCCCCGGCCCGGGCGATCAGCTCGGGCGTGGACAGACCGGTCAGATCGGGCACCGCGGCAGCGTACCGATGCGACGTCAGGTTCCTCGTCCATCCGGACACACCCGATGCCCCGAAGTTTGAGCGCCTGACATCGCATACCGAGGTGAGCCGCTCAAAGTTCGGCACGACGGTGAGGTGAGCCGTCCCCGGGACGCCGTCGGGGGCCGATGGCCAGGGGTACAGTCGCCCCGGTCGGCGCAACACGACAGGATGGGACGGGCGACCCGGATGGCAGACGAACGACCTGGGGGACCTCCGGCGACGCCTGCCATCGGCGCCGTCCCGCTGCCTCCCGGCTACGTGCTCGTCGAGCGGCTGGGATCGGGGGGCTTCGCCACCGTGTGGCTGGCCGAGCAGGGCCGTCTGGGCCGCCGGGTGGCGGTGAAGCTCCTGGGTGAGTCGCTGGAGGACTCCGAGCGGGAGCGCCGGTTCATCGCCGAGTGCCGGGCCATCGGCCGGCTGTCGGGCCACCCCGCCGTGGTCACCGTGCACGACGCCGGCACCACCGACGACGGCCACCCGTACCTGGTGATGGAGCACCTGCCCGGCGGCTCGCTCCACGATCGCCTGCACCGCCAGGGTGCGGTCCCGTGGCCCGAGGTCCTCGACATCGGCGTCCCGGTCGCCGACGCCCTCGCCGCCGCCCACGAGGCCGGCATCCTCCACCGGGACATCAAGCCGGCCAACGTCCTCCTCGACGAGAACGGCTCGCCCAAGCTGGGCGACTTCGGCATCGCCCGCCTCTCGGAGGGCACCAACACCGCCACCGGGATCCTGGTCGGCACCATCACCTTCACCCCGCCCGAGGTGCTGTCCGGGCACCGACCCGGGCCGACCGCCGACGTCTGGGCCCTGGGCGCCACCCTCCACACCCTGCTGGCCGGCGCCAGCCCGTTCAGCGGGCACCGGGACGAGCCCCCGGCAGCCACCATCGCCCGGGTCCTGCGGTCCGAGCCGCCGGCGCTGCCCCCGGCGGTGCCGGCCACCCTCCGGGAGCTGATCGCCGCCATGCTCCGCCCCGAGCCGAGCGATCGGCCCCAGACCGCCACCGAGGTGGTGGCCGCGCTCCAGAGCATCCAGGCCGAGCGGGGCCTGCACGTCACCCCC
>DASVEC010000328.1:0-2219 GCA_036380755.1 Iamia sp.
CAGCGACAGGGTCTGGAGGACCTCGTTGGAGCCGTTGGCCACGAAGACCTGCTCGGGGCCGACACCGTGGAGGGCGCCGATGCGCGTCCGCAGGGCGGTGGCGCCCCGGTCCGGGTAGCGGTGCCAGTCGACGGTCGACACGGCGGCGGCGACGGCGTCGAGGAAGGCGGCCGGCGGCGGCTCGGGCGACTCGTTGGTGTTGAGCCGGACGTCCACGTCGACCTGCGCCGAGTGGTACCCGTCCATCAGGCTGACATCGTCGCGGGGCGCGACGAGCGGGTTCGACGGAGCGGGCGCGGTCACGGCTGGTCCAGACGGCGGCGGACCGAGTCGGCGTGGGCCGGGAGCCCCTCGGCATCGGCGAGCGCGGCGACGTGAGGAGCGACCGCCGCCAGGGCCTCGCGGTCGAGCGTGACGACGTGGATGTCCTTGGTGAAGTCGGCCACCGTGAGGGCCGAGCCGAACCGGGCCGTGCCGGCGGTGGGCAGCACGTGGCTGGGTCCGGCCACGTAGTCGCCGACCGACGCCGGCGCCCAGGGGCCCACGAACACCGCGCCGGCGTGGCGGATCCGGCCGACCACGGCCTCGCTGGCCCCGGGTGCGCAGATCACCTCGAGGTGCTCGGGGGCGACCAGGTTGGCCACCGCGGCGGCGGCCTCGGGCCCGTCGACCAGGGCGAGGTAGCCGCCGGACGCGAACGTCGACTCGATGTCGTCCCGCCGCGGGGACACCGCGACCTGGGCCGCGATCTCGGCCAGGACGGCATCGGCCACGGTCTCGTCCCAGGTGACGAACCAGGCCCGCCCCCCGGGGCCGTGCTCGGCCTGGAGGATGACGTCGACGGCGGCGAGGGCCGGCGGCGCCGAGTCGTCGGCGATGACGATGACCTCGGACGGGCCGGCGAAGGCGGACGGCACGCCGACCCGCCCCTCCCCCGCGACCTGGCGCTTGGCCTCGGCCACGTAGACGTTGCCCGGGCCCACCACCACGTCGACGGCGGCCACGGTCTCGGTGCCGTAGGCCAGGGCGGCGATCGCCTGGGCCCCGCCGATGCGGTGGACCTCGGTGACCCCGGCGACAGCGGCGGCGGCCAGCGTGAGGGCGGGCACCTCGCCGTCGGGTCCGGGGGGCACGCACAGGGCCACCTCGGGCACGCCCGCGACCCGGGCCGGGATGGCGGTCATGAGCACGGTCGACGGGTACAGGGCCCGGCCACCGGGCACGTAGCAGCCGGCTCGGTCGACGGGCTGGGCCCGGCCCTCGATGACGATGCCGTCGCGGCGGTAGGTCGACGGCGGGCGCAGCTGGTGGCGGTGGAAGTCCTCGATGCCGGCGGCGGCGGCCTCGAGGGCGACCCGCACGCCGGGCTCGATCGCGTCCAGGGCGGCGGCGATGGCGGTGTCGGGGACCCGGGTCTCGGCCACGTCGATGCCGTCGAAGCGCTGCGTCAGCTGGCGGACGGCGGCGTCGCCCCCCTCGCGCACGGCGTCGAGCACCTCGCGGACGGCCGTGCGGGGACCCTCGTCGTCGAGCGCCAGCGGCGGCAGGGCGGCGGCCACGGCGGCGGTGTCGAGGCCGCGGAGGTCGAGGCGGGTGAGCACCCCTGCACGCTACCGAAGCACCCGTGGTGGGCTCCTACCTGTTCAGCGCCACACTGGGCCGATGGCCGACGCCGATGTCCCCACCGCCGCCACCCTGAGCGCCCTGACCGACCAGGTCGACGAGCTGCTGCGGCGCGTCGGCTCCGGGGCGGTCGCCTCCGACCGGGCCCCCACCGAGCCCCTCGCCGCCGCCCTCTACGACGCCGAGCGCGCCCTCCGCTCCGCCCGCCGCGCCCTCCAGCGGGCCGAGCGCACCTACTCCTAGCCCTGGCCCTCCGACACCCTCGGCGCGCCGGCCTGACTAGTGCATCCGGATGCTCTCGTCTCCTCACACGGGTGATCCGTTCGCGCATCGCACCAGGTCACGTCCATGGCACCCGTCCCGTGGGTTGCCGAACGACCTGACAGTCACTGTCGAACAAATCCGACGACATCCCTGTGGATCACTGGACGCGGCGGCGAGCGTGCGTATGATGGGCGCCGACCAGGTTCCCGCCACCTGGTTCCTGCGACGCCGGGATCCGCCGCCTGGCGTCGCCCCGACGGGGGCGCCTCTGGCGCCCCCGTCGCCTTTTTCCCCGGCGTTCGCTCCGGCGCGCCCCGGTAGCGTGCCGCCGT
>DASVEC010000329.1:0-13878 GCA_036380755.1 Iamia sp.
ATGCACCTCGAGACGTCGCGATCGGGTTGCGTCATGTGAAGACCCCGGACGCGGCTGTTGCCGGTGCCCTTTCGGGCACCGGCAACAGCTCGGACTGACTGAACTATCTCTGGTTGACGATCACCCTCAGGCGAGGCTGACGTTCATGTTAGTGATAGTGATGATCTTGCCGTTGATAGCCGAGAACGGCGCGGCGCAACCGAAGGCGCTCAGAGTGCCGGAGGCGTTGATGACGGCAGTGCCGGTCATGGTAGTGATGTCACCGGTGAAGGTGCTAGTAGTGCTATTGACAGTGATCGTCGTCACGATGGGCCCACACTCAGTAGTAGCAGTGGCCGTGCAAGTGCCAGTACGAGCGAAGATCCGCGCAGTCGTAGTACCAGTGGCGGTCGTCGACATTGAGCCCGAGACGGAGTAAGTAGTCCCAGAGATCAGAGTCGTCGAGTAAGTGCCAGTGGCATTTGCGACCAGCACGTGGGGGTTCGGAGTGCCGTAGTCGAATGCACCCTGAGTGATGCCGATGGCGATGGCACCACTGCCACCGTTGGCAACAGTGAGGGTGGAGGCGGCACATCCAGTAGTGCCAGTGCCCAAGGTCACCGACAGCGCCGGAGTCAGGTTCACACCGACAGTGCCACTGTTCACCGTGCCAGTGGCGGCGCTGCTCGGCGCAGCCAGCAGGAACAGCATGGCGGCGGCGGACACCAGGGCCACCGCAGGCTTCGTGAATCGCTTCATGAGTTGATTCCCTTCGGAATCTAGGGGACATGGGGTGCCGGCAGCAGGGGAAGGCGACCGACAGGGCAAGGATGCGCCCTCGTGCGTCGCGGTCGATGCGCGCGACGCAAAAGAGACGAGGGATCGAAGGCCCCCGAGACGCGGCGCTGCCGGCGCCTGGGCGCCGGCAGCGGACCGTTCGTCGCGAAGGCCGAGCGAGGTCAGAAGTTGACCACCAGGCTGGCGAGAGTCAGCGTCTTGCCGTTGATGGCCGAGAACGGCGCCGTGCAGCCGAAGGCCGCCAGGGTGCCAGTCCCGTTGACGTTGGCCGTGCCGGCGATCCCGGCGACGGCGACGGTCCCCGAGAAGGTCCCGGTGAGGGTCACAGTGGTGATGACCGGACCACACCGCTTGAAAGTCGTGGGGGTGCAGGCCCCAGTCCGGGCGAAGACGCTCGCCTGGTTCGTAGTGGTGTTGGTCGAGACCGTCGACCCAGTGGCGATGCTCCAGCTGTCGGTCGTCCCGGTCTCGGCCAGGTTGAGGGTGCCGGCTGCGGTGGCCACGAGGACGTGCAGGTTGTTCGGCGCCGAGGAGAAGTCGAAGGGGCCCTCGGGGATGCTCAATGCCACGGTGCCCGTCGCGGCGCGGTTCGGGGCCGTGCCAGTCACGCTGGTGATGTCCACCGTGAGCGACGCCGCCGCGCAGCCCCCTCCCCCACCCCCGCCACCGATCCCGACGGACAGCGGCGGAGTCAGGTTCACCGACACAGTCCCACTGGCCACAGTGCCGTTGGTCGGTGTCGCGCTGGTCGGTACGGCGAGCAGCATCACGAGCACGGTCGCGAACGCCAGCGTGGCGGCCGACTTGATCGTTCGGGTCATGGTGAGGGTCCTTTCTGTCATCCTCCCGAGGAAAGGTGGCGCCTCGAGGGTCGCGATGGACACGCGCCGGCCCATCTGGGGCACCGACCCGCCCGCAGACGCGCCAGGTCCCGGGCCCTCGGTCGATGCGACCGCTGGCCCGGGACCCGGGGTGGTGGACCTCAGCTGGGCCCGTGGACGAGGATCAGTCCTCGGGGTTCGGGAAGTCCTGGGCCCGATCGAAGAACTCGGACTTGGCGATCAGCGAGGCGTACAGGGCCGAGCGGTCCTTGTCCTCGCCGAAGAGCTCCGAGCCGTCGTTCTTCTCGGTCGTGCTGGGCTCACGGCTGAGGATCTCCTCGTAGGCGGAGATGACGATGGCAGCCTGCGGCTCGGGCAGGTCGAACAGCGCCAGCACCAGCTGACGGCGCCCTCGCGCCACCATGTAGTCGGTCCAGAACTCGAGGGCCGACGGTTCGGGGGAACGGTCCAGGAGCCGCTCGTAGACCCGGGTCACGAAGCCCGACCGGGTGCCGCCGGCGAGGGTGTTGAACTCGGGGCTGGCGGCGAGCTCGGCGAGCAGGTCGTCGTAGCCCGCGTTGGTGGCGAGCCGGCCGGCCCAGAACGCCCGGCCTCCTGCGTCCGCATCCCGGCCCAACATCAGCTGGTAGGCGTCATCGACGATGACGCCGCGGGCCTCGAAGGAGTCGGAGATGCGGCGGGCGAACTGGGCCCGGGTCACGTTGCCCTCGTCCAGCTGGCCCTTCCAGTAGTCGTAACCGGCCTGGTCGGGGCAGCGACGGAGCAGCTCCATGTACACCAACCGAACGGCGGCGCCGTTCCCCGCTTCTGCGAACGCTCCGCAGTCAGCCGCGGGCAGCACGGCCAAGACCACCGCGGCCGAGGTCGTCGATGGCGCCGAGGCGCCCGTCCTCGACTTGGCGGTCAACGAGTGGGAGCCTTCGTCCAGCGTCGTCCTGATCGTCGCCTCGCCATCGTCGATGGCCGCGATCCCGATCAGGTCGGTGCCGTCGTAGAAGTCGACGACACCAGCGGCGGCGTCGGGGCTCACGGCGGCCCGAAGGGTCACCTGGTCGTCGGACCGGGTGGGCGTGGGGGACTCGACCGTCAGGGTCGTGCCCGCCACCACGATCTCGCCGAAGTCGATCGGGTCGCCGACAGCCACACAGGTGAGGCTGATCGGGGTCCCGAAGAAGTCGCTGTTGATGGCGAAGCCCTCGATCGACGGCGTGATCACCGCTCCAGGCGTGCCGGCGACGGTGACCGCCGCCTCCTCGCCATCGAAGGCCAGGTCGTAGTCGAGCGGAGTAGTCTCCGGCGGCCCCGCCCAGGGGTCTCCGGTCTGCGTGGCCCCGGTGGCGCTCCCCTCTCCGTCCTCACCCAGGTCGATGGTGATGTTCTGCAGGGTCGCGATCGAGAGCACCACAGTGGTGCTGAAGTACTCGGAGAACGACCGGCCACCCTTGAACGACAGGTCGAAGTCCTCGACCGGGGCGGTCGACCCGGCTGCGAGCGTCGCCGGCAGACGGCCCTCGGCCGAAGCGTGGACGACGAACTTCTGCGGGAAGAACGGGTCGTTGAACAGGCACTCGTAGGGGGTGCCGATCGGATCGTGGACAGTGAAGGGACGTGACGCCGAGCTCCCGGCGAAGAGGGAGTCGCCGGCGAACACGGCGGTGAGCGTGTGAGGCCCGACCCCGATGGTGGGGGGGAGGGTCACGTAGGTGTTGACCGTGAAGCCATCCGGGCCGTAGGGGACCTCGAGGACCGGCTCGGCCTCACCGCCGAGCACCGGTGACCAGAACGGAACCTGGACCCCGTCGACCAGGAGCCGGACCGGACCCTGGGCGTGGTAGTTCGCAGTGTTGATCCCGGACACCGGGATGGTAGTCACGTCGGCGATGAGCGTCCCGCCGTAGCGGACGAACGGCGGCGCGGAGTCGTTGATCGAGGTGATGGTCGCGGCACGGGTGGCGTTGCGCATCACCAGCTGACCGCTGGTGGAGGTCAGCGTCTCGCCCGGGGTGCCGTCAGTCGGATCGACCTGGATGGCGTCGAAGGTCACGGTCAGCGGACCGGGGATCGTGGCCGGAGTGCCGGTCGGGAACGAGATGCGGAGGCTCTCGGTCAGGCTGGCACCAGCGGCGAGCGGCTGGCCGGTGGCCGCGCCGATCGTCCCCGTCAGGGTCGGGGCATCCACGGGAGTGACCGCGGTCAGGGTGACCGGGGTCCAGACCCCAGTGGGGCCCTCCCGCTCGAGCAGCACATCGGCCGGATCCAGGGCGTCCGAGGAGGCACCGCCGGGCGTGTAGCGCTTGAGGGTGACGTCGATGCGGGCGTTGTTGACATCCGTGCCGACCGACGGGTTCTCGAGGACGAGCGGGAAGGGGACCGGGGGGTCGCCGATGCGGACCGAACCCGGGACGGTCACCTCGAACACCGGCGAGGCGCTGATCTCATAGGCGGTCTCGTCGGAGACGGAGGACCGGTAGAGGCTGTCGCCGCGGTACTTGGCCGTCAGGGTGTGGTCGCCGAGCCCGAGCGTGGTCGTCGTGAAGGTGGCCACGTTGGCGATCACCGAGGCCTCGCCGATCTTGTCGTCGCCGTCGAAGAAGTCGACGAACCCCGTGGCGGGGTCAGTGGCCTCAGTCGCCGAGGCGACGGTCGCGGTCATGGTGACCTCCTCGCCGATGGCGGCGCCACCCGGGGGGGTGACGACCAGATCGGTGGTGGAGTCCTCAGTACCGGCCTCGGGGATCGGGATCGTGCCGTCGAGGGGGAGGGTCACCGAGTGGCCAGTGCCCGACAGCATCGGGTTGGCGTTCGTCGTGACCGTCTCGTCGCACGTCTCGGTGATCGGCAGCGGCGGGATGAAGAAGTCCGGGTCGCGCAGGACCACGCCCTCGCCATCGGTGGGCTCGACCGAGGCCAGATCGAGGTTGACGGGCGTCGACTGGCACATGGCGTCGATGCCGGCGCCCTGCACCACGATGTGGAGGTCGACGGTCACCGAGGTCTGAAGGCTGACGTCGGCGAGCGGGGGCTCGCTGTCCACGACGCGGGTGACGCTCCCGGTGGAGGTCCCCGGAGAGACCTCAGTGATCGTCGCCTCGACGTTGGCGGTGAGGGCGCCGTCGAGGACCGGGAGGTCGAACTCGACGGTCGGGGTGACGAAGGTGGTCCCGGTGATGGCACCGGTGTCGTCGTCGACGGTGCCGCTGACCGTGGTCGGCGACTCGAGGGCGAACGGGTCTTCGGCGTCGCGCAGCTCGAGCAGGCCCTCCCCGGGGACCATCGTGAGCGCCAGAGTCGTTGGGTCAGCGCTGGCTGGTGGGCTGGCGGCCAGGACCACCGCGGCGGTGATGGTCACCAAGGCCGCGATCGACGCCGATGTGAACCGTCTGAGCATGTCATCCCCCGGGATGAGTGAGGTGTGGGATGCCGCCGCCCGCGAGATGAGACACGGGTCACCGCAGCGCCCGCATCATGAGGCACGCTCCCTTGCCAAACGTGCGCGATGCACCGACCCGCGAAGAAGCCCCGGCCCAGGGGGCCGGGGCTTCTTCCTCAGGATCGACGTGGTCGACCGGGTCGTCGCCTAGGCGACGTTGAACGTCTCGGTGTAGCGCTGGTCGCCAGTGTACCGAGGGCAAGTGGTGCACAGAGCGACGTTGAGACCACCGATGGTGATGGGAGCCAGGGTCAGGATGTTGACGAAGATGCCCTGGTTGAAGGTGACCATGACGTCACGGGCGTACGGGGCCAGCTGGGCGTTGGTCGCCGCAGCCTTGGCCGCCGAGTGCACGTTGGCCTGAGTCCGGGTCATCGACACAGTGGCAGTGGCGACGTTGATCGCCGGGCCCCAGCCGAGGGGATCCGGGGCCACCCGATCGTCGGTGATGAGCTTGATCCCGCTCATCGAGCCCGTGTAGGTGGCCACCGGGACGGCGAAGTCCCAACCGAGGTTGAAGAACTCCAGCTTGAACTGGGGCAGAGTGATGAGCGGTGCGCCCGCAGTGCCAGTGGCAGTGACCTTTGGCGGCAGCTGCACAGTGAACATCGAGTACCACAGAGTGTCGTCGTAGGCCGCCCAGTTGCCCGAGTTCAGCAGGATCGACTCGATGGTCGCGGCGCTGAGGTTCAGCGAGCCGTAGCTGCCGCCCAGTGACTGGTGGACCGCGTTCAGGACCTGAGCCGCCACGTTCGGATGGATCGTGGCGATGACCTCGCCACGGTTCGCCAGCAGGGTGTTGACGTTGCTGGTGATCCCCGAGTCGGGCGTGTCCGTCACGTTGAAGGTGCCGAAGCCAGGCAGGGTCAGGCCGTTGGTGGCGTTCAGGTTGGCCGTCACGATCAGACCGTGGTCATCGGTGCGGATCTGGTTGAACGTGATCCCGAACTCGTTCAGCGTGTTCACGATCGGCAGGACGTGCTCGGCCCACAGGTCGTTGATCAGATCCTGGGCCTGGCCGTTCAGCTCGGCCTCGATAGTGTCGGCGATCGAAGTAGTGCCTCCACTAGTGAACAGAGTGTCGAAGAAGTCGTCGATCAGGTACGTCCAGCAGACGCCAGTGCTAGTGACCGAGGGATCGTCGTCCCACGTCGCAGTGATGGGGTTGAGCTGGAGCGGGGCGTTCGGCAGCAGCGCCGAGTTGATCTTGGCGCTGGCATCGATCGTGGCCGTGTCGGGTCGGACGTAGATGCTGCAGTCCGCGAAGGGCCAGATCGGATCCTTCCGGTACTCGATGTTGATGTTCAGGATGTCGGCGTGGACCTTGAGGCCACCCTGCGGGTAGCCAGTGACGCCGGCGTTGACGAAGTCGAAGCCGAGCTCGACGTTCGACGAGACGGCGAGCCACTTCGGAGTCCCGGCCGGGCTGTTGGCGAGAGCGCCGTTGTAGATCATCTGGTTGGCGAACGGCTGGATCTCGTTCTCGATCAGCTCGAGCGCCGGGCCGAGGATGGCGTTCTCGTCGATGCGGATGCCCACACCGTCGGTGGTGTTGAGCGGGGCGTTGGCGGCAGCCGCCGGGTTCGCGCCCATCAGGGGTGCCACTGCGGCGATCAGCGAGACCCCCGCCGTGGCGAGGGCTGTGCGCCGCCAGCGGCGGCGGGGAGATGACGTTCGGGACATTGAGCGGCCTCGCAAGTGTGTGTCGAGTGGGAAGAGCGTCTCAACCCGTGTCGGGCGTTGACGCCGGCCATCAAACAGGATCGAACATTGCGACTCGTGCGCGATCGTGACGAATGCCACGTTTAGATCGGGAACAACGCGGGCTCGAGCCGTCCCGGACGCGACGAAGCCCCCGGCCAGAGGCCGGGGGCTTCGGGTCTGAGCGGTGTGCCGGGCCGGCCGGGGGACCGGGGGCGTCTCCGCTCAGAGTCGACGTGGTCGTCGTCTAGGCGACGTTGAACGTCTCGGTGTAGCGCTGGTCGCCAGTGTACCGACCACAAGTAGTGCAGAGGGCAACGCTGAGACCACCGATAGTGATGGGAGCCAGGGTGAGGATGTTGATGAAGATCCCAGTGTTGAAGGTGACCATCACGTCACGGGCGTACGGAGCCAGCTGAGTGTTAGTGGCTGCAGCCTTGGCCGCCGAGTGCACGTTGGCCTGAGTCCGAGTCATCGACACAGTGGCAGTGGCGACGTTGATCGCCGGGCCCCAGCCGAGGGGATCCGGTGCCACCCGATCGTCGGTGATGAGCTTGATCCCGCTCATCGAACCTTCGTAGGTGGCCACGGGGATGCCGAAGTCCCAACCGAGGTTGAAGAACTCGAGCTTGAACTGGGGCAGGCTGATGAGCGGCGCTCCCCCAGTGCCAGTCGCAGTGACAGCCGGAGGCATCGACACAGTGAACATCGAGTACCACAGAGTGTCGTCGTAGGTGGCCCAGTCACCCGAGTTCAGCAGGATCGACTCGATCCCGGCTGCGCTCAGGTTCAACGACCCGTAGCTGCCACCCAGTGACTGGTGGACCGCGTTCAGGACCTGAGCAGCCACGTTCGGATGGATCGTGGCGATGATCTCACCACGGTTCGCCAGCAGAGTAGTGATGCTGCTAGTGATCCCCGAGTCGGGCGTGTCGGCCACAGTGAAGGTCCCGAAGCCAGGCAGGTTCAGGCCAGTAGTGGCGTTCAGGTTCGCAGTCACGATCAGACCGTGGTCATCGGTGCGGATCTCGTTGAAAGTGATCCCGAACTCGTTCAGCGAGTTGATGATCGGCGTCACGTGCTGGGCCCACAGGTCGTTGACCAGATCCTGGGCCTGGCCGTTCAGCTCGTCCTCGATCTGAGTGGCGACGTCGGCACCCGAACCCCACAGGCCGTCCCACCACTCGTCGATGAGGTAGCCGTAGCACAGAGTGCTGTACCCACTGGCGACAGTCGCAGTGGGAGTAGTGTCCCAGTACGCAGTGATGGGGTTCAGCTGCAACGGGGCGGACGGCAGCAGCGCGGCGTTGACCTTGGCGCTGGCGTCGATGTAGCCGTTGTCGGGCACGACGTGGATCAAGCACGCGGGCTGCCACCACTCGCCATAGCGGTAGAACCGCATCAGGATGTTCGTGAGGTCGGCGTGGACCTTGAGGCCACCCTGCGGATAGCCAGTGACACCGGCGTTGACGAAGTCGAACGAGAGCTCGATAGTGGCAGTTCCAGTAACCCAATCCGGGTCGTCCATCACCGAGTTGTTCCAGGCGCCGTTGTAGATCATAGTGTTGACGAACGGCTGGAGCTCGTCCTCGATCAGCTCGAGTGCTGGGCCGAGGATGGCGTTCTCGTCGATGCGGATGCCGGCGCCGTTAGTGGTGACGAGCGGGGCGTTCACCGCGGCTGCAGGGTTGGCACCGATCATCGGCGACACGGCCGCGATCAGCGAGACCCCCGCCGTGGCGAGGGCTGTGCGCCGCCAGCGGCGGCGGGGGGTGGACGGGTGGGTCATGGATGGCCTCGTGGTGTCGGGACAGGGTCAGTCGACGCCCGCGAGGGGTAGCCGACCCCGAGCATGAGACACCATCCAACCTTGCCGTCTGTGCGCGATGTCACAACCAGGGTCGGGTTCCACCGCACGCATCGGGCTCGCCCCGTGCCGACGTCGGTTCCTCCTCGACGACGTGGAGGAGGTAGCCCGCACCACCGGTCCACACGATGTCGATGGCACCCGCCAGCTTCGAGCGCAACCGGGTGATCTGCGAGGGCACCGGGTTGGAGAACATGTCCGAGCGCTCGTCCCAGCAGTGCTCGAGCAGCTCCTCGAGGGACACGACGCGGTGGCGGTGGGCGACGAGGTGGTCGAGCACGCACATCTGCCGAGCAGTCAGTGCGACCGGTGCGCCGTCGAGGCTGACCTCGCGGCGGATCCGGTCGACGAGGACCCGCCCGATCCGGACGCGCGACGGGGACCCCGTGCGCCGGAGCATGGCCTTGCCGAGGCGCAGCGCCAGCTCCTGGGTGCCCACGGGCGGGGCGATGCAGTCGTCGACGCCGGCGAGCAACAGGTCGAGGCGCTCGCCCACCGGCCCGGAGGTCAAGACGACGACGGCGACGTGGTCCCCGAGCTCGTGGGCGAGGGCCATCCCGTCGCCGTCGGCCAGCCGGCGACGGACGACCAGAGCGTCGTAGGGCACATCGGCGAGGGCGCGCCCGCCGGCCCGTACCGTGCGCTCGCCATCGACGGCCAGGCCGAGACGGCGGAGGGCTCGGACGTGTTCGCGCAGGGCGGCGGGGTCGTCCTCGACCACGAGGACACGCACGCCGTCAGCCCTCGGCCGCTGCCAGGCGGTAGCCCTCGCCGCGCACGCAGCTGATCTCGACGGCGCCACGAAGGGCCCGCCGGAGTCGCGTGATCTGGGTCCGCACCGCGCACGACGCCTGGTCCTGATGAGTGTCCCAACAGCGGTCGAACAGCGCCCGCACGGTGATGGCACGGCCTCGCTCGACCACGAGGCTCACCAGGATCTGGTACTGCGTCGGGCTCAGGGCGACCTCGGTCCCGTCGACCCGGACCGACCGCCGGTCCTGGTCGATGGTCACGCGGCCGACGGTCAGCCGGGGCGGCTCGCGCCGACACGGCGTCGACGGTGGCGGGGCGGCCAGTCGCCGGACGCGGGCGACGAGCTCGCGGGCCGAGATCTGCGGGGGCACCACATCCTCGGCCCCGGCGACCAGGCTCTCGACCCGCTCACGCTCGGACTCATGGGTGGTCACGACGACGACGCTCGGCGCCCCCTCCGTGCGGTAGAGCTCGTCGACGAGGGCGAGGGCATCGCCGTCGGGAGCCCGCCGGTCGACCACGAGGCAGCCGACACCGGGGACGAGGGCGGCGCGGGCCGCCTGGATGGAGCCGACGGCGACGACCCGGAGGCCAGCGGCGGTGAGGGCCACGGCACGCGAGAGGCGGGTGGCGTCGCAACCGGAGAGGACGACGACGTCGGCGGGGCCGACGGCTGCCGGAGCCACGCTCGAGCGGCTGCGGACGACCCAGGAGACCATGGGTTCGATCGGGGACATCGGACGGGGGTCGAGCCGGGTGCGGCCGACGGATGGGGCGACGGGGAGTGCGACGAGGGCTGCCACGCGGGACCTCCGGGGGGAGTCGACAACCGGTGGGGGTGTCGCCGAAGGGAACACATCGAACCTTGCCATCCGTGCGCGGTCACATCGGGCGAGCGCACGCTTCGTCGGACGTTGCCAGACGATCACCTCGGCGCGACCGCCGGTCCACGCGCCCGCCATCGGGCGGGATGGCCCCGTGCCCCGCGCCGCGCCACCGACCCGAGCGACGCGGCCCGCTGCCGGCCGCACCGGCGGCCGACCGACCCGCGCACCGGCAGGGGCGTGCGGGTCGATGGCCCTCCCCGCGCGCAGCAGCCCGCACCCTCTGGGTGGGGGTGCGGGCTGCCGGCGCACGGGTCTCCGCCGCCGAGCCGGGGGGTTGGCAGCGGCAGAGACCCTTCGTCCCGGACGGACGCGCTCCCCGGTGGGAGGGAGCCGTGCGATCGCCGGGGTGAGGGGGGAACCCTCGGGTGGCACCATGACGCATCGCACCTTGCCATCCGTGCGCGATGCGAGCAGAGCGCGACAGATGGTCAGATCGCCGACAGCGCCTCGACCAGCGCCCGATCAGCGCTCGGCCACGGCCTCGTCGCGAGAGGCGCCACGGGGGTCGACGCTGGCACCGGGCTCGGCGGCGGCCTCGCCCTCGACCAGAGTGGCCCCCGGCAGACGGATCGTCGCCACGAACCCGCCCCCGGGCCGGTTGGCCAGCTCCAACCGGCCGCCGTGCATCTCGGCGACCCAGCCGCAGATGTTGAGCCCCAACCCGGCGCCCTTCTGGTTCACGGTCAAGGTGGTGTCGTAGTGGAGCTCGGCGAGGCGCTGCGGGGGCACGCCCGGGCCGTCGTCGCTGACCGACACCCCCTCGGCATCGACCCGCACGCGGATGACGCCCGGGCCGCCGTGGTAGCCGTGGCGGGCGGCGTTGCGCACCAGGTTGCTCACGGCGCGGCGGAGGAGGCGTCCGCTGCCCACCACGGCGATGGGCTGCAGGTCGAGGACGACCGTGCAGTCGTCGGCGGAGGCGGTGCGGGTCGCGTCGGCGGCGACGCCGTCGAGGGACACGACGTCGCGCGGCAGCGTGGTGGCGCCGGTCATCACCCGGGCCGTCTCGAGCAGATCGCCGATCAGCTCGTCGACGTCCTCCACGAGCGTGGCGGCCTCGTCGAGCGCGGCCTTCGGGTCGGACACGCCGGCCAGGCCCTCGTCGACAGCCACCAGGGCGCGGCTCAGCGGGTTGCGGATCTCGTGGACCACGGCGCGCATGAGGTGGTCCTCCTGCTGGAACAGCGACTCCATGATCCGTGTGCTCCGGCGCGAGATCACCGCGGCCAGCACCACCATGGCGAGGAACATGATGGCGTGGATGGCGAGCAGGCGGGTCAGCAGGCTGGCGGCGGAGCTCCCGTTCGACGCGATCACGCCGACGAGGACCGTGGTGTCGTCCCCCGAGCCCAGCGGCACGGCGCGCAGGGTCGAGGACCGACCGTCGACGTCGATGTCCCGCTCGACGGTCTCGCCCGTCTCCGCCGCCTCGATGACCGCCGTGGCCAGCTCGCCTCGATCGGCCTCGTCGCCGGCGGACCCGACGAGCTCGCCGTCGCGCAGCTCGACGCGCCCGAAGCCGATCAGGGTGCCGACGTCGGCCGGCTCGGCGGCCTCGTCGGCTCGCCCCACCGCCCGATCGAGCCGCTGATCGCTGTCGTCGTCGAGCACGCTGCGACCGACGACGAGGGCGACGACGATGCTGGTGATGCCCGATGCGACCAGCGACAGCAACAGGACGAGGAAGGCGGCCCGCCGGGCCCGCGTCAGCAGCCGCGGTCGTGCCGGGTTCGACCCGATCTCGGCCCCCTGGCGTGACCTCATGGTGCTGCCTCGTGTGTCGCTGTCGTCCACCATGTCGACCCGGTGCGCATCGGATCGACACTCGCTGTCTAGCCGCTCCGACCCGCGCCCGCTCGACCATGCGGCGTGACCTGGGCCGCGATCGACGCCGACGCCGGCCCTCGCGCGGCCCGTGCGCGCCGGCCGCGCGCTCGACCCGGGGGCCATGGAACCGATGGACGCCATGCGGGCAATAACCCTTCGGGAGATTGGGTTCCGAGATCGGGCGAGGGAAGGTTGACGTTGCCAGCAGACGACCACGACGAGACCGGCGCGGGAGCCGGCTTCAGCGCGGTCTACACCGAGCACGTCGACGCCATCTACGGCTTCCTGGCCCGGCGGGTCGGCGCCCAGCTGGCCGAGGAGCTGACGGCCCAGACCTTCGTCGAGGCCCTCGCCCGTCACGATCGCTACGACCCCGAGCGCGGCCCCATCGGCCCGTGGCTCTTCGGCATCGCCGCCAACCTCCTGCGCCGCCACTACCGCCAGGAGGAGCGCGCCCTGCGCGCCATCGCCGCCTACGCCGGGCGGGTGCCGCTCGCCGGTGACGACGACGAGGAGCGGGTCGAGAGCCGGGTCGTCGCCGACGAACGCTGGCCCGCCGTCGCCCAGGCCCTCCTCGGCATGTCGCCCGGCGAGCGCGACGTGCTCCTGCTCTACGCCTGGGCCGACCTGCCCTACCGCGCCATCGCCGGCGTGCTCGACGTCCCCGTCGGCACCGTGCGCTCGCGCCTCAGCCGTGCCCGGGGCCGCCTCAGCGCGGTCCTCGACCACACCTCGTCCGACGACGAGGACCCTGACCCATCCCCTTCGACCCCCGATCAGATCGGCCGCCGACGATGACACTTCTCGACGACGACATCGACGCCCTCCTCCACGCCTTCCGCGCCGACGAGGCCCTGCTCGACGACTCGACCCGGACCCGCATGTGGGCCCGCATCTGCGACGACGTCCCCGACGCGCCCGCCGCGCTCGAACTCCTCGCCCCGCCCGCCCGTGTCCGCCGTCTGCGGTCCCCCGCCCACACCTCGCCGCGGATCCTCGCCGTGGCGGCCGTCGTGCTCGCCCTCCTGGCCGTGGCCGGCATCGCCCTGCGGTCCGGCCCCGGCGACAACGCCGTCACCGCCGGGTCGGTGCCGACCGAGCTCCTCCCCCGCGACCTCCAGGCCATGGCCGACGTCCTCACCGTCCGGACCGGGCCGACGCTCGGCTCGTCGCCCGGGACCCGCTACAGCCACCTCGTCACCGAGCGCACCCTCCAGGGCGGCCCCTCCTCGGAGGTGACCGTCACCACCGAGGAGACGTGGATCGCCCTCGACGGGGGCGGGCGGGTGCGGGTGACCGGCGACGAGGACAGCGACGAGCTGCTCGAGCCCGGCCGCCAGACCCTCGCGACTGTCGCTCCGGCCGACCTGGTGGGCCTGCCCGACGATCCCGACGCCTTGGTCGCGGCCATGGTCGCCTCGGGCGGCCTGACTGCCGAAGGGAGCGTGGCCGAGCCGGTGATCGACGCGCTCGCTCACGCCGGGCTGCCGGGCCCCGTGCACGCCGCCATGATCCGCTATCTCGATCGCCTCGGCTTCGTCCCCGTGACGGCGCCCGAGGATCGACCTAACCTGTCCCGCGTGGAGGGACCGGGCCCGGATGGGTCAGTGTTGCAGGCCGACTTCGACCTGCGGACAGGTCAGGTCGTCGCGTCCTCGTTGCTCGCCTCACCGACACGTGTGCGCGACGACAGGACGTACACCGTCGCCGACCTCCGGGCGGACCGGGGCCGATAGCCGGCCCCGAGCCCCGGTCGGCGACAGCCACGGCGGACTCCACGTCACACCCCCATCG
>DASVEC010000330.1:0-10094 GCA_036380755.1 Iamia sp.
CGGCGTCGACGAGCCCACCACCGGCACCGCCGCCTTCGCCGCCCGCGTCGTCACCGCCTTCACCGAGGCGGTCTGACGTGCCCCCTGTCGCCGTCGCCTCCCACCCCCGTTCTGATCAGCGGACGTTGCGCCCGCGCAACCGTGGGAGATCAGAACGGTGATGGTGTCGACCGGGCTCGACGAGCGGGAGCGGCACCCGGTCGCCTTCGGGTACCTGTTCGGCGTGTACCTGCTGGCCGGCGCGGCGGAGACGTTCGTGTCGCCGCTGTTCCCGATCGTCCGCGAGGACCTCGGCCTGCGGGTCGCCGACCAGGCCGCCCTCACGGCCGCGCTCACCATCGCCATCGGGCTGGCCAACCTCGCCGGCGGGTGGATGGGGACCCGCCACGGCGATCGGGCCGCCGTCCGGCTCTCGGCCGCCCTGGTCGCCGCCGGGTGCGCGATCAGCGGGGCCGCGCCCGGCCTCGCGGTCCTGCTCGCCGGCCAGGTCGTCACCGGGCTCGGCGTCGGCCTGTTCTTCGGGCCCGGGCTCGCCCTCATCGGCCGGATGTACGTGCGCTCCCGGGGCCGGGCGATCGCGTCCTACGGCCTCGCCTACTCGCTCGGCCTGGCCGCCGCAGCGTTCTCGACCCAGGTGGGAGCGAGCGGTTGGCGCGCCGTCTTCTTCGCCACCGCGGCCAGCTCGGCCGTCCTGGCCTTCCTGGCCCCCGCACTGCCCGATGCGGTGGCGGCCGAGGCGCCGACGGCGGCGTCGCTCTGGCGCGAGACCAAGGACCACCTGGCCTCGCCCGGCTACCGGCTCGCCCTCCTCGTCGGGGTGGTCGCCGGCACCAACCACTACGTGGTCGCCGGGCTGACCCCCGAGCACTTCGTCTCGCGCGGCGCCGCGCTGGGCCTGGCCGCCGGGCTGGTGGGCGCGGGGCGGCTGGCCTCGGTGGGCGGCAAGGTCGTCGCCGGCCGGCTGTTCGACCGTCACGGCGGACGGCGCACCGTCCAGGTCGTGGTGGCATCGACGATCGTCTCCGGGTTGCTCCTGCTGGCGCCGCCGGGCCGCATCGGCCTGCTCGCCGTGATCCCCTTCGTGTGCACCACGGCGATGCTGTTCCCCGTCTCCAACGCGGTGGTGATCGCCGCCCTGCCTGGCCGCACGACCTGGGGCGTGGGTGTGTATCGATGCGTGCTGGTCGGAGCGGCCTCGGCCTGCGCCGGCCTGGTGAGCCTGGCGCTGACGGCGACCACCACCGGCGTCGTCATGGCCGCCGCCCTGGTCATCCCGGTCGTCGTGCTGGCTGTGACCTTCGCCCCCGCCTTCGCCGGCGTGGCCGGACCCCCCGAGCAGCTCGTCGCGCCGCCGTCGCCCACCCCCGCCCTGGAGGCCCCGTGACGAACCCCTCGACCGATCCTGCCGTGCGCGTGGAGATCGATGGTGCCGTCGCCGTGCTGACGCTCGACCGGCCGGCGACCCGCAACGTGGTGTCCGACCAACCGCTTCTCGACGAGCTGATCGCCGCGTGGGCCCGAATCGACGCCGACCCGTCGGTGCGCGCCGTCGTGCTGACGGGCGCCGGCCCGGCCTTCTCGGCCGGGGGAAACGTCCGGGCCATGCACGAGCGGGAGGGCCCGTTCGGCGGCCCGCCCCACGAGCTGGAGACGTGGTACCGCGATGGCATCCAACGTCTCGTCCGGGCCGTGCACGGGCTGCGCGCCGTGACCATCGCCGCCGTCAACGGCCCGGCCATCGGCGCCGGGTTCGACCTGGCGCTGGCCTGCGACCTCCGGCTGGCCTCGACGACGGCCCGCTTCGGCGAGACCTTCGTCGACCTGGGGATCATCCCCGGCGACGGGGGCGCCTGGTTCCTGCCCCGAGCCGTCGGGCCACAGCGCGCCGCCGAGCTGACCTACACGGCCCGGGTCGTGGATGCCGCCGAGGCCGTCGAGCTCGGGATCGCGCTCGCTGTCCACCCACCCGAGGAGCTGTTGCCCGAGGCACTCGCCCTCGCCGCCACGATCGCCGCCAAGTCAGCTCCCGCCCTGAGGGCCGCCAAGGCCCTGCTACGTGGCTCCGAGGCGCCGCTCGGCGACGTCCTCGACCGCTCGGCCGCCCTCCAGGCCCTCCTCCACCAGACCGAGGAGCACCGCGATGCCGCCGCCTCCTTCGTCGCCGCGGCCGAGGCGCGACGAGCGGCGCGGGCCTCGTCGGTGCCATCGGTCTCCTCGGCTTCGGACTCATCGGTGCCATCGACTCGCGACGAGAGGCTGGCCGTCGCCCTCGGGGGCGCGATTCCGCCGCCGGCCCCGCCCAAGGGCCGCTACGTCCGCTTCGCCCGCGACGGCAACCGGGCCTGGCTCGGCGGGGTGGTCGGGGTTCGCGACAGCGTCGTCGTCAACCCCGGCAAGCTCGGCGCCACCGTCGACGTTGCCGCCGGCCAGGCCTCGGCCCGCCAGTGCGCTCTGAACCACCTCGTCGTCCTGTTCCACGAGCTCGGGACGCTGGACCGGGTCGAGCGGGTGCTCCGGATGATCGGCTACATCGCCTGCATCGACGGCTTCACCGACCAGACACCCGTGCTCGACGGCGCCTCAGAGGTGCTGCTGGAGGTCCTCGGCGATGATGCCGGGACCCACGCTCGGGCCGCCCTCGGCGTCAACCAGCTGGGGCTCGACGCCCCTGTGGAGATCGAGATGGTGGTCCGTCTGGTCGGTTGAGCGCCGTCGTAGGTTCGCACCGTGCAGGAGGTCGTGACATCGAGGACCGGCCGCCGTGGGACAGGCGGCCTCCCGCCGCGACACGGCCTCACGGCGCTGATCATTGCCACGACCCTCGCGACAGCCGTCATCTCGTGCAGCGGGAGCAACGGCGAGGACGCGGGCAGCGGGTCGACGACGGCCTCCTCGTCGGCCGGCCCGGAGCCGACGAGCGAGTCCCGACCGGGGGAGCCGGAGGGGCGCGAGCCGGTCCTGAGCTATGTGCCGACCTGCACCGCCGACGCTGAGCCGGGGTGCCTGTCGGGCACCGAGGTGCAAGCCCTCGAGGCCTTCGACGGGAAGCTGTACGCCGGGACGACGAGCTGGGAGGAGACGCTGTCCAGCGTGTGGCCGCGCACGTCGGCCCAGGTGAACGTCCTGTCGTCCGAGGACGGCGCGTGGGAGCGGACGCCGGACCTCCCCGGGTCCCCGTCGTGCGCGTCGGGCATCGCCCCGTGGGAGCAGGTGAACGACCTTCAGGCCGCCACGTTCACCGTCCAGGGGGAGACCAGTGAGCACCTCTTCGCCAGCGTGCTCGCCAACGAGGACGGTGGCTGCCCTGGTCTCCAGGCGACTGTCTTCCACCTCGACGAGGCCGGTGGGCGGTGGGTCGACACCGGCCTCGGGTCGCGCCTCGCGACCGTGTACGGCGACGTCCCCACCGAGGTGCGCTACATCGAGGCCTTCGCCGACGGCACCGCCGACTGCCCCACCGAGCGCCCGTGCCTGTTCGCGTTCGTGGGCCCCCGCGGCGGGACGGCCGGGCCGAGCGCGTGGCGCGCGACCTACGACCCGGCGGACGACGGGTGCCGTCTCCTGTGCTGGGACGCCGAGCCCGAGGTCGTCATGGGCCGAGACGGCGCGCCCCCGGCCGCCCGCATCGTGTCGTCGGCAGGCGGGCCCGATGGCCTGCTGTTCGGCACCACCGCCGCCGGGATCGGACGCTGCCCCGGCCTCGACGAGGACGCGGGCTGCAACCGAGCCGCCCTCATGCGTCGGGCCGAGCGCGGGATCTGGGAGCCGGCGTGGCTGGGGACCCCGGTGCGCGACGGAGGGCCAGAGCACGTCCGCGGCATCGCCTCGTGGGCCGGCGACGACGGCACCTCCTCCACGTGGTTCGTCACCGCCCCCGACGGCATCGTGCACCGCACCGACGCGACCGGCCGCTCACCAGAGCCCGCCATCGAGGAGATCACCCTCGGCACGCTGCTCCCCGAAGCGTGCGGCGAGCGGATGCTCCCGTATCAGCTCTACATCCAGGAGCACGACGGCGGGGAGGGCTCGCCCCGCCTCCTGGCCGCGTCGCAGTCGTGCGCCAGCTCACCGCCGGATGTCATCGGGCGCATCTTCCACCGACCCGTCACCACCAGCGACTCCTGGGCGGTCGTCGACCTGCCGACCATCGCCCAGGTCGGCGACGACCGCGCCAACGAGGCCGCCATCCGGTGCATCGAGACCTCGCCCTTCGACGACGAGGACCTCTACGTCGGGACCACGGACATGAACTCCACCCCAGCCTCGCTCACCGCCCGCATCTACCGAGTCCCTGCCAGCGTCCTCGCCCGATGACGCGCGCCAGCCGATCGTCTTGCCGACAGCCCGCCCGAGCCGCTCAGGACGGGTAGGAGCACGTCACTGAAGTTGGGTCATGGACAGCCTCAGCGAGGCGCCGCCGCGAACGCCCCCCGGCGCAATCCGCATCCGGCCTTCACCCCGGCTTCGCCGAGGTGAAGGTCGCCCTCGAGGCGACCTCGAGCGCACTACACGGACGTCCTGACGATGGTGGCGTGGCTGATCATCGACCACGAGATGGGGGAGCGACCCGACGACGAGGTCGAGCGCGATCTCGCCGCCCTCTTCAACGCGGCGACAGCGTCGACGCTCCTCATCGGGGTGATCTAGGCGGGCGACGTTCGGAGATCACCTCCGGGTGGTCTGGCTGGGGGCAACCATCGCCACCGTGGCCGGCGCCGTCGGAACCGGGTTCGAGAGCGACGAAGCGGTGCGCCAGGCGGCCTACGGCTACCGGCAACACGAGCGTCTCGAACGCGACGCCGAGCGAAAGCGCGACGAGGAGCAGTAGCTCCCGTGCCGGTCCAGGGTCGTCACGACCCCCATCTCATGGGTCCGCGCCCAGGGGACGGGGGCCGATGGGTCAGTCCGGGGGGCCGGCGAGCCGGAAGGGCGCGACCCACTCCTCGGATCGCACCCACAGCTCCGCGGCCAGCTCGGGGGTCGCCACCGCGCTGGGCTCCTCCCGCTCCATCACCGACCAGTAGGCACCGTCGTCCGCCAGCGCCTCGGCCGAGGTGGCCAGGTGGACCGAGGTCCGGGCACCGACCTCGGGCGAGGGCCGCACTCGCTTGAAGAGGGCGTTGAGCGGGCCGGGCAGCCGCCGAACCACGTCGGTGCCGATGAGGTTGCCGGGGTGCAGCGACGCCACGAACAGCTCGTCGGCCGGGACGCGACGGGCGACCTCCTGGGCGAACAGGACGTTGGCGAGCTTCGACACCGCGTACTCGGGCAGGCCGGTCACGCTCGCGGTGCGTCGCTGGAGCGCGGTGAAGTCGATGCCCTTCTTGGCGTCGCGGTGGCTGCCGCTCGCCACGACGACCAGTCGCGCCGGGCCGCCGTCGGGAGCGGGGCTCGAGGCCCGCATCAGGTCCGTCAGCTCGGTCACGAACAGGAAGTGACCGAGGTGGTTGACGCCGAACGCCAGCTCGAACCCCTGGGTGGTGAGGCCCCGCTGACCGGCGACGCCCGCATTGGCGACCAGGACGTGGATCGGCTCCCCGCTGGCGTTCAGCTCGGCCGCCGCCCGTTGGACCGAGGTGAGGTCGCCCAGGTCGAGAGCGAGGTGGTCGAGCGCGTCGTTGCCGGTGTCGGCGGCGATGGCCTCCATCGCCGGGCGCGTCGCCGACTCCGAGCGCGACGCGAACACGACCCGATCGCCCCGGCGAGCCAGCGCGTGGGCGGTGGCCCGACCCAGCCCGGTGTTGGCGCCCGTGACCACGCTGGTGGTCCGATCGACCTTCGGATTGCTCATCGAGGGCTCCTTCGCTGATCCGACGCCCATGGTCACGGACGGATCATGGTGCCGCACGCGGCTGCCTCAGCGTCGAGCGACGGTGAGCTGGAGCTCGAGGGTGCCGGTGTCGGCGAGGGTGACGATCTGCGGGGCCGGCGGATCGATGGCGTGGTCGGCCAGGGTGATCTCGACCGAGCCGGTGAGGTCGATGACCTCGCCGTTCCAGCGGGCGGAGATGGGGATCGTCACTGGGCGCTCGACGCCGTGGAGGGCGAGGACGCCGACGGCGTCGACGGTGACCTCGGCGCCGGGCTCGGGCAGGTCACCGAGCTCGATGGGCTCGGTCAGGGTGAAGGTGGCGGTCGGGTGGAGGTCGGTCTCCAGCCCCGCCCCCTGCATGGCGTCGTCGCGCCCGCCCACGCCGGGCAGCTCGGTGTCCTGGCTCTCGAGAGTGGTCATGTCCACCTCGGCCGTCACCTCGGTCACCTCGGTGCCGGCGATGGTGAGCGAGGCGTCGACGTCCCCGGTGCGGGCCACGGCGACGTTGTCGATCCCACCGACGTGCTCGGTGATGCGGTACCCGGCCCAGACGTCGGGGCCGGGGACCACGGTCCAGGTGCCGGCCAGGTCGTCGGCCGCTCGCTCGGTCGTCACCACCTCACGATCGACGAGGGCAGCCTCGGCCGGGGTGTCGTCGCGCAACACGACCCACCACAGCGCGGCCCCGCCGGCCAGCACCACCGTCAGCCCGACCCCCAGGAGCACCGTCGTCATCCGTCGGCGTCGTGTCGTCATCTTGGACTCCCTCTGATTGTTGAACCTTCAACTATCACGGTACAGAGAATCACTTGAACGTTCAAGTGGTTCGTCTACGCTGGGGTCGTGACCGGTGGAGAGGTGCCCTGGCTCGATCCGCACGAGCGCCAGGTGTGGCTGCGGTTCGTCCGTGCCGCCAGCGCAGTGCTCGCCGACCTCGATCACCAGCTCCAGCGCGACGCCGGGATCGTGCACAGCCACTTCCTGATCCTCTCGACGATCTCGATCGAGCCCGACGACGAGATCGGGATCTCGGCCCTGGCCGCCGCGCTCCGCTACTCACCCAGCCGGCTGAGCCACGCCCTCCGCCGGCTCGAGCACGACGGGTGGGTCGCCCGACGGCCGGACCCCGACGACGGGAGGGCGCAGCGGGTGCGCCTCACCGCCGAGGGCCAGGCGCGGATCGAGACCATCGCACCCAAGCACGTGGTCGAGGTGCGCCAGCGCGTGTTCGACCAGCTCACCGCGGCCCAGGTCGACGAGCTGGCTGCGATCAGCGATGCCCTGCTCACCGGCAGCGACGATGCGACCTGACGAGGTCAGGCGCCCGGGCGCACGCGATAGCGCAGGTGGAGCACCCGGTCGCCCTTGATCACCACGTCAGGATCCTCCAACAGGTGCGGCGCGTCGACCGACCCGAAGTAGCGCTTGCCGGACCCGAACACGACGGGTGCGACGTCCATGCGCACCTCGTCGACCAGACCGGCGGCGAGCGCCTGACCACCGACGTCGCCGGCGGCGACCTCGACGATGCGGTCACCCGCGAGCTCCTGCGCCTTGGCCACGGCGGCCTCGACGCCGTCGACGAAGTGGAACGGCCCCTCGGGGTCCCAGCCCTCGGGCCGCGGTCGGTGCGTCACGACGACCACGTGGTCGATCCCGCTCGGAGGCGCTCCGTCCCAGCCGTCCGTGAGGTCGAAGACGTGGCGGCCGGCGATCGTCGTCCCGACCTGGTCCCAGTACGGCCGGATGTGGTCGTAGGACGCCGGGGACACCTTCAGGACGCCGCTCTCGTCCAACGGGACGTCACCGCTGGTCAACCAGTCGAACAGCGGTCCGGGCTGGTCGTTCTCGTCCGCGATGAAGCCGTCGATCGATACCGAGGCGTTCATGACCACCTTGCCCATGGGGCTCTCCTCTGCTCGGGGGTGGCCAATCTGGCGTGTCGTCAGCCTGTCGCTCTTGTACGAAATCAATCGGCTGGCAGCGGCCAGCCGTCGAACACGTGGCCGGGGTGTTCGCGCAGGAACTGCTGCCGGGCCTCGACGTATCGAGTCGGCGTGAGCCCGGTGAACTCCCGGAACTCGTGGCCGAAGTGGGCCTGGTCGAAGTAGCCCGCGCCGACGGCGAGGTCGGCCCAGTCGATCGGTCCGTCGGGGTCGATCGAGAACGCGGTGGCGGTGAAGCGGTGGGTGCGGGCCAGCCGCTTCGGCGTGACGCCGATGAGCTCCTTGAACCGCTGGGCCAGATGGGTGGTGCTGACGCCGGCGGCCAGGCTCAGGTCGCCGATCGCCACGGCCCCGCTGGTCGCGGCGACGACGCTGCTCGTGTGGCGGACCAGACCCAGGCCGGCGGTCTCGCGCAGCCGTCGCATCAGCTCCTCCTCGAGCCGCGTCAGCATCTCGTGCGGCCCGTCCGCCGATGCCAGCCGGTCTCGCAGCTCGGCGGTGGCGGGCCGGCCCCAGACCTGCTCGACCGTCACCGGCCGGTCGCACAGCTCGGCCGCGGGCATCGGCAGGAACGGCGCCAGCCCCCACGGCTTGAGGTGCACGCCGACGGACCGGGTCCGGGGTGGGTAGCCGAACTCCCATGCCCGGGTGGGCACGGTGACCATGCAGCCGTCGGCGTACTCGGCCGTCTCGATGTCGGTGCCGCCGCGGATGCGGAACGGCGCCCCGAGGTTGACGACGAGCAACGCCGCCGGCGCCGGCGGCAGCGTCAGCCGGGCGTACGGCGGCGTGCCCTCCAGGTAGTAGAGGTCGTCGATCAGCCCGTCCAGCGGCGGTCGCGGCACTCTGGACACGTACTCCACGCCCACAGCATGGCCGACACCTTTCCGATCATCATCGGATGGCCCGCTCGGCCGCCGGGGCGGTGGTCAGGCGACGAGGCCGCCGGCCTGCCAGGCGGGGCGGGAGCTGTCGTCGATGACGCCGAGGTCGTCGAGGAAGGAGGTGAGCTTGGCCAGGCCCTCGATGACACGGGCCCGGCGGTGGGGGTTCGTGCGGGCGATCTCGGCGCCGTCGCTGATGCCGAGCTCGTCGTAGACGGCGGGGTCCACGGTGAGGCCGGCCACGATCTCGACGGCGGCGGGCGCCAGGCCGACGACGGCCTCGCGCTCCTCGGCGTCGAGGTCGGGCCAGATCTCGGTGAGGTAGGTCTTGGCGAAGCTGACGTGGCGGGCCTCTTCGAGCACGTGGAGCTTGGCGACCTGGCGGGAGACCGGGTGGACGCGCTCGTCCTTCATGGTGGCGCGGTTGGTGGCGTCGAGGATCTCCTCGACGGCCAGGATCAGGAGGTACCCCAGGGCCCTCCCGCCGGGGAGGTCCTTCATCATGTCGAGCTCGGGGGCGTCGGCCGGCGGGGTGTAGGCCGGGGTGCCGGCCCGGCGGATGACCTCGCCGAACATGGTCGAGTGCCGGCACTCGTCGGCGACCTCGGTCAGGAGGTAGCGGTGGGCGGGGGAGGTGACCGGCAGCTCGGCCAGGTGGCGCAGCACGATCTGCATCAGACGGTTCTCGAACCAGATGCCGGCGCCGCACAGGGCGGCCAGCTCGTGGCGGCTGTAGGCGATGCGGGCGGCGTCGTCCATGGCGTCCCACGGCGGGGTGCCGTAGAGCGGCAGCCACTCGGGCGGGAGGTGGAAGGCCCGATCGTCGATGGGAACGTCCCAGTCGACCTCGGTGAAGGGATCGAGGGTGGTCCGCTCGGACGCCGCGATCAGCTTCACCGAGCGGGCCGCGGTGCGGGGGAGGGTGGTCGCGTCGGTCATGGGTCCAGTCTCTGCTGCTCGGACGCACAGGTCTTGGCCATCTCGGGGTGAGACTTCGCCTACTCTTTGTTCGTGGCGAACAACAACACGGCACCATCCGCCTTGGATACCGCGGTGGTGGCGGCCCTGCACGCCGCCCTGCCGGCGGCGGCCCGGCGGACGGTCGCCGCCCTGGGAGCCGAGCTGCCGGCCTACGACCGGGCCACCCAGGACACCGAGTTCTCGGCCAACCTCGAGCGGGCCGTCGAGATGGCCCTGGCCGGGTTCCTGGGGGTGACGGGGGAGGGGCCGCTCACCAATCGCACCATGCCGTCGGCACCAGCGGTCGACGCCGCCTACCAGCTCGGGCGGGGCGAGGCCCGCACGGGCCGCCCGATCGAGGTCCTGCTGGCCGCCTACCGGATCGGGGCCCGCGTCGCCTGGCAGGACCTCTCCAGGTGATGGTCCGCCGGGACGTCCCGGCGGGGACGGTGGCCCACCACGCCGAGCTCGTCTTCGCCTACATCGATCAGC
>DASVEC010000331.1:0-3896 GCA_036380755.1 Iamia sp.
AAGGACACCGTATCTCTACGGCTTTTCCCTACATGTCAAACCCAGGTAAGGTTCTTCGCGTTGCCTCGAATTAAGCAACATGCTCCGCTGCTTGTGCGGGCCCCCGTCAATTCCTTTGAGTTTTAGCCTTGCGGCCGTACTCCCCAGGCGGGGCACTTAATGCGTTAGCTACGGCACGGAACCCGTTGAGAGAGTCCCACACCTAGTGCCCAACGTTTACGGCATGGACTACCAGGGTATCTAATCCTGTTCGCTCCCCATGCTTTCGCTCCTCAGCGTCAGTACCGGCCCAGAGCATCGCCTTCGCTACTGGTGTTCCTTGTGATATCTGCGCATTCCACCGCTACACCACAAATTCCATGCTCCTCTACCGGACTCTAGTCACAACAGTTTCGAGCGGCGACTCCAGGTTGAGCCTGGAGGTTTCACACCCGACTTGTCGAACCGCCTACGAGCCCTTTACGCCCAATAAATCCGGACAACGCTTGCCCCCTACGTGTCACCGCGGCTGCTGGCACGTAGTTGGCCGGGGCTTCTTCTGTCGGTACCGTCATTTTCGTCCCGACTGAAAGGGGTTTACAACCCGAGGGCCTTCATCCCCCACGCGGCGTTGCTGCGTCAGGCTTTCGCCCATTGCGCAAGATTCCTAACTGCTGCCTCCCGTAGGAGTCTGGGCCGTGTCTCAGTCCCAGTGTGGCTGATCGTCCTCTCAGACCAGCTACCCGTCGACGCCTTGGTGGGCCGTTACCCCACCAACAAGCTGATAGGCCGCGAGGCCCTCCCGAAGCACAATGCATTTCCTCACCTGACCATGCGATCTGGTGGGGGTATCCGGTATTAGCTCTCCTTTCGGAGGGTTATCCCGGTCTTCGGGGCAGGTTCCTCACGTGTTACTCACCCGTTCGCCACTAGGTCTTCACCAGTGTTGCCACTGGATGGACCTCGTTCGACTTGCATGTTTTAGGCACGCCGCCAGCGTTCGTCCTGAGCCAGGATCAAACTCTCCGTCAAAATCTCGACTCGTCCACCCGAAGGTGGGCTCGTCTCGATTGGTTAATGAAGAGCCGGACGAGGCCTGACAGCCTCATGTGTCCGAATCTTGGCATCAGCGACAGACGTGGGTATTCGTCCGTTTATCCGTTGATGCGTATTGAATTGACAGTCCTGCTGCGTCGGTGCCGAAGCTCCGAGGCGGCAGGCCCGCACTCGTACGTCCTCTGTTCTGTTTTCAAGGAGCACCCTGCGCTCGCGGCCCGAAGGCTGGAGAGCTGCTCACGGCAGTCGCCCTCGATCGGGCGGTGGTGCCGGGTGCCACCGGAAGCGGTGTGAACCGATGTCCGGGGCGGCTGACCACCTTACCGGTGGGCCTCCGAGGCGTCAACCTCGTCGGATCCGGGGGCGGGGCCTTACCCCCTCCCTTGCGGTGGGGGGCGAAGGGAGAACCTACGCAGGTGCCCTCAACGGCGCCAAATCCGCTGGTCGAGGCGTTGGTCACAGGGTGTGGTCAGGGCGCCGCCACGACCATGGCGTAGCCCTTCTTGCCCTTGCGGAGCAGGGCGTAGCGGCCGTGCAGGAGGTCGTCGGCGGCGAGGGCCCGGTCGTCGCTCTGGCGGGTGCCGTTGAGGTAGACGCCGCCCTGGTCGAGGGCGCGGCGGGCGTCGCTGGCGGACGTGGCCACCCCGGCCTCCCGCAGGGCGGCGCTGAGGGTCGGCAGATCGCCGGCCTGCGCCGACACGGAGGGGACCTCGTCGGCCACCGCGGCCAGGGCCTCGGGGGGCGCGACGGTGGGGTCGCCGCCGAAGAGGACGTCGGTGGCGCCCTGGGCGGCGTCGGCGGCCGCCGATCCGTGGACGATGGCGGTGACCTCCCACGCCAGCCGCCGGTGGGCGGGCCGGGCCGACGGATCGACCTCGTGGGCGTCGAGCAAGGTGGCGATCTCGGCCACGGGCAGGAGCGTGAACCACTTCAGGTGCTGCTCGAGGGCGGCGTCGTCGATCTGCATCAGGTGCTGGAACAGCTGGTAGGGGCTGGTCCGCTCGGCCGCCAGCCAGGTGCGGGCGCCGGTGCTCTTGCCCAGCTTGGTGCCGTCGGCCGCCGTCATCAGCGGCCAGCAGAGGGCGTGCACGGTCCGCCCCCGGGCCCGCCGGACCAGGTCGACGCCGGAGACGATGTTCCCCCACTGGTCCGAGCCGCCGATCTGCAGCTCGCAACCGTGGTCGTCGTGCAGCCGCAGGTAGTCGTGGGCCTGGAGGAGCATGTAGGAGAACTCGGTGTAGGAGATGCCCTGCTCGCTCTCGAGGCGGTTGCGCACCGAGTCCCGGGCGATCATCTGGTTGACGGTGACGTGCTTGCCCACGTCGCGGAGGAAGTCGACGAGGGTGAGGTCGGACGTCCAGTCCCAGTTGTCGACGAAGAGGGTGCCGTGGCTGCCGTCGGGGTCGACGATCCGGGCGATCTGGGCCTTGATCGCGGCCACGTTGGCGTCGAGCGTCGCCTGGTCGAGGAGGTTGCGCTCGTCGGAGCGACCCGACGGGTCGCCGATCATCCCGGTGGCCCCGCCGGCCAGCCCGATCACCGTGTGGCCGGCGTCCTGGAGGCGGCGGAGGATCAGCAGGCCGATCAGGTTGCCCAGGTGGAGGCTGTCGGCGGTGGGATCGCACCCGTAGTAGGCGGTGACGGGACCCTCGGCGAGCCGGGCCGCGAGCGCATCGCGGTCGGTGGAGAGGTGGACGAGGCCTCGGGCGTCGAGGTCGGCGAGCACGTCGGCGGTGGGCACGGCGCCAGTCTGGCCCGTCGTCGGAGGCGGCCCGGCGGTGTTCCCGTCTGGACGGGCGACGAGTCACCGGAGGAGGCTGGGTCGGTGACCGCACCCACCGAGGCCCCGCCCCGCCCCCAGGGCGATTCCCCCCCGGCCGACCGCCGAGCCTCGGTGTGGACCGCTGCGGGCGTGGCGGTCGTGCTGGCCGTCGTGCTGATGTGGATCTGGATCTTCAGCGGCGCGGCCAAGAAGACCAACCCCGACTGGGTGACCGACCGCGGGTGGGCCGAGCGGGCCGAGGACACCTGCGCCGCGACCCAGGAGGTCGTCGACGAGCGCGCCGCGCCCGCCGGGCGCCAGAGCGCGGCCGAGCGGGCCGATGCCATCGACGAGTCCACCGAGGACCTCGAGGCCATGCTGGCCGACCTGCGCGACCCGCTCCCCGACTCCGCCGCCGACCGCGAGGTGGTCGAGCCCTGGCTCGCCGACTGGGAGCAGCTCCTCGACGATCGTCGGACCTTCGCCGACGCCGTGCGGCGCAACCCCGACGCCCAGTTCTACACGGAGGAGAAGTTCAACGACGGGCTCGACTCCGTCATCGAGACCTTCGCCAACGTGAACGAGATCTTCTCCTGCGCCCCCGCCGGCGACGTCGGCTAGGCCTCGAGCGACCGGGCCACGGCCAGGCCCCGGTGGACCAGCCGGCGGGTGCTGGCATCGGCGTCCAGGGCATCGAGATCGGCGTCGCCGGTGACCCAGACGGCGCCGGTGGACTCGTCGTTGTGGGCCGCCTCGGCGTCGGGTGCGGCGAGGAGCAGGAACCGCAGGTCGTGGTGGACGTGGAACGAGCCGTCGGGGTACGGCACGTCGTGGACGTCGAGGTCGACGGCGGGCAGCACCGGGCGGAGACCCGGGAGGAGCGTCTCCTCGGCGGCCTCGCGACAGGCGGCGGCGAGGAGGTTGCCGTCGCCGTCGACGTGGCCGCCGGGCTGGAACCAGCGGCCCAGCTTGCGGTGGTGCAGCAGCAGGACGCCCCGGCCGGGGGCGACCACCACGGCCGACGCCGTCAGGTGGTCGGGCAGCGAGTCGCGATCGAGGGGGTTTCCCGGACCGTCGCAGAGGCACAGCACCCGCCGCC
>DASVEC010000332.1:0-12767 GCA_036380755.1 Iamia sp.
CCGCACCAGCTGGGTGAGCGAGTACCACGAGGACGCAGCCACCCTGGCCGAGGCCGACGTCATCACCGTGGTCAACGCCCAGGTGACGACGGTCGACGCCGTCCTCGCCTCCGTCTCCGGGGGCGCGTAGGTTCGGAGGCCATGAGCGACGACCCCACGCAGCTGGTGAAGGAGCGGCTCGAGCAGCTCCTCGACGAGGGCGACACGAGCGACACGGTGGCCTTCCGGGGCCTCCAGTACGACCTGGGCCTGGCCTGGGTCCACTTCCCCGAGGGCTGGGGTGGGCTGAACGTCGCTCCGCCGCACCAGGGCGCGGTCGACGCCGCCTTGCGCGACGCCCGGGCGCCGGGCCCCAGCACCGAGCACTTCTTCGGCCTCACCATGGCCGGGCCCACGGTCGTCACCCACGGTTCCGACGAGCTGCGCCAGCGGCTGCTCCGCCCGATGTTCACCGGCGAGGAGGCCTGGTGCCAGCTCTTCAGCGAGCCCGGCGCGGGGTCGGACCTGGCCGGTCTGGCCTGCAAGGCCGTGCGCGACGGCGACGAGTGGGTCATCACCGGCCAGAAGGTCTGGAACACGCTCGCCCACCTCTCCGACCGGGGCATGCTCGTGGCCCGCACCGACCCCGACACCCCCAAGCACAAGGGCCTCACCTACTTCGCCCTCGACATGCACGCGCCCGGCGTCGAGGTCCGGCCGCTGCGCCAGATCACGGGCGAGGCCGAGTTCAACGAGGTCTACATGACCGAGGTCCGCGTCCCCGACGCCGACCGCATCGGCGACGTGGGCGAGGGCTGGCGGGTCGCCATGACCACGCTGTCGAACGAGCGCACCACGATCGGCGGGGGCGGCGGCACGCCGACCCGTGGCTCCGGGGCCATCGCCGAGGCCGTCCGCATCTGGCAGTCCGGCGAGGCCGTCGACCGCTCGCCCGCCGCCCGCGACGAGCTGATGAAGCTGTGGATCCGGGCCGAGGCGCTGCGGCTCACCAACATCCGGGCCAGCCAGAACCGCAAGCTGGGCAACCCGGGCCCGGAGGGCTCGATCGCCAAGCTGATGTTCGCCCAGGTCAACATGGACGTCTACGAGCTGTGCGTCGACCTGCTCGGCCCGCGCGGGCTCGTCGACTACGACTACACGATGCGCCGGTCCGAGAACCTGGGCCTGACCGGTCCCCCCGGCTCCAGCCGCAAGATGTTCCTCCGGGCCCGGGCCAACTCGATCGAGGGCGGCACGTCGGAGATCCAGCGCAACATCATCGGCGAGCGCGTCCTCGGCCTCCCCGGCGAGCCCCGCACCGACAAGTCCATCCCCTGGAAGGACGTCCCCCGCTCCTGACCCCCCCCCCCCGCTTCGTGCGACCCTGGTCCACCTCTCAGGTGGAGCAGGGTCGCAGTTTGCGAAGAGGGTTGACGTGGGCGGGGCTGGGGGACGATGGCGGCCTTCCCCTCCTCAGCCGCCGACCTCGGCGCGCCCGCGCCGGAGGGGATCGTGGACCTCTACGACCTGGCCGCCCACCAGCACGCGGCCATCAGCCGTGACCAGCTCCGCGAGCTGGGCCACTCCGACCGTCACGTCGACCACCTGGTGGCCTCCCACCGGATCGAGCGGGCCGCGCCCGGGGTCTTCGTGCTCCGAGGTGCGCCGCCGACGTGGCGCCAGCGGCTCGTGGTGGCGACCCTCAGCATCCCCGGCTCGATGGCCTCCCACCGGGCCGCAGCCCGGCTCCGAGGACTCGACGGCTTCGAGCGGGCGCCGGTCGAGCTGCTGGTGGAGCGGGGCGGCAAGCGGCGGCGCCAGCCCCGTCACGCCATCCTCCACGAGACGCTCGACCTGAAGGCGCCGGACATCGGCGAGGTGGACGGCATCGCGTGCACCAGCCTGGTCCGCACCCTGGTCGACCTGCCCGCGGTCGCCCACGAGTTCAGGTCCGGCGCCGCCCTGGACCAGGCGATCCGGAGCGACCCCGACGTTCTCGAGCGGGTCGCCGAACGCCACCGGGAGGTCGCTCGCAAGGGCCGGGACGGCACCGTCGTCCTCCGCGCCCTCCTGGCGGAGCGGGGAGCCGGGGAGATCGTCGACAGCGGGTTCGAGCGCCGAGCCCTCCGCCTGATCCACGGCAGCACGCTGCCGACGCCGGTCACGCAGCTCCGCGTCGTCGACGGGGAGTTCGAGTGCCGGCTCGACATCGCGTGGCCCGATCACCTCGTGGCCATGGAGTGCGATTCACTGCGCCACCATATGGGCGAGCGGGCCTTCCGGTGGGAGCGCCGCCGCCGCCGTCATCTCGCGGCGCTCGGGTGGACGACCCTCGAGTTCACCTACCGCGAGGTGACCCAGCAGGGTCCGATGGTGCTCCGCGACCTCGCCCGCCACCTCCCCACCCGCTGACCCCCCCGGCTTCTGGCGACCCTCATCCACGCAGCAGGTGGACCAGGGTCGCAGTTTGGAAGAGGGGGTCCGGAGTGGGCCGTGAGGGATTCGAACCCCCGACCCCCTGCGCGTCATGCAGGTGCTCTAGCCAACTGAGCTAACGGCCCCGGAGCGACGACCATAGCAGCGGGGCCCCACCCCACTGCCAGCCGGATCAGGCGTCGGGAGGGGGCTGGCGGACGGTGTCGAGGCGGGTGCCGGCGGCCACCGTCTCGTCGTCGCCGATGACGCAGTCGGTGAGCGCGGCGCCGTTCTCGACGGTGGCGCCGAAGGCCAGCACGGTGCGCTCGATCACGGCCCCCTCGCCGACCGCGCTGCCGGGCAGCAGGACCGAGTCGCGCACCACGGCGCCGGCGGCGACGGTGCACCCGGCGCCCACGACGGAGCGCTGGACCTCGGCCGCGGGGTCGATGCGGGCGGCCGGATCGATGCCGTCGACCCGCTCGCCCCGGAGACCGTCGAGCAGGTCGAGCTGGGCCCGGATGTAGAGGGCGGGCGTGCCGGCGTCGAGCCAGTAGGCGTCGTCGGCGATGGCGTACAGAGTGCCGCTCTCGACCATGGCGGGGAAGACCTCGCGCTCGATCGAGACCCGGCGATCGGGGGCGATGCGGTCGAGCACCGAGGGCTCGAGCACGTAGATCCCGGCGTTGATGAGGTCCGTCGGGGCCTCGTCGCGCGGGGGCTTCTCGACGAAGGCCTCGACCCGGCCGTTGGCGTCGGTGGGCACGACGCCGAAGGCGGACGGGTCCTCGACCTTGTGGAGGGCGATCGTGGCCTCGGCGCCCCGCTCGTCGTGGAAGGCGATCAGGGCCCGCACGTCGATGTCGGTGAGCACGTCGGCGTTCATCACGACGAACCGCTCGTCGATGCCGGCGTCGAGGGCGGCGAAGCGGATGGCGCCGGCGGTGTCGAGCGGCTCGGGCTCGACGGCGAAGTGGAGCTGCACGCCGGCGCAGACGCCGGTGGGGTACTCGGCGGTGAAGGCGTCGGGCCGGTACCCCATCGACAGGACCACGTCGTCGATGCCGTGGCGCGACAGGTGCCGCAGGACGGGCTCGATCATGGGCCGCCCGAGGATGGGCAGCATCTGCTTGGGCCGGTCGAGCGTGAGAGGCCGGAGCCGCGTCCCGAAGCCGCCGACGAGGACGACCGCCCTCATCCGCCGGCGGGCGCGGTGGTCTCGGCGGGGGCCGTCGTCTCGGAGCCCTCGGCCGGCGCCGTGGTCTCGCCGCCCTCGGCGGGCGCGGTGGTCTCGGATCCCTCGGCCGGAGCCGTCGTCTCGGAGCCCTCGGCCGGCGCCGTCGTCTCGGATCCCTCGGCCGGCAGCGTCGTCTCGGAGAACGTGTCCTCGAGCTCGCCGGCGTCGGCGTCGGCGTCGGCCTCCGTGTCGAGCGGGCCGTCGACGGAGGCACCCTGGACGATGCCGGGGGCACTGGGCGGCGGCGGGACGGTGTTCTGGCCCTCGGGGAGGAAGGCGATGGTGAAGGCACCGAGGTCGTTCTCGAAGTGCTCGCCCCCGATGTTGGAGGTGCGCACGTCGTCGGGGTCGCCGGAGGCGGTCTCGGCGTCCTCCCAGTAGGCCATGATCACGCGGCCGTCCTCGTCGCCGCACTTGGTCTCGCCGTTCTTGTACGTCCGCTCACCGAAGACGTCGCCCGGCGGCAGCGTGATCGACGAGTCCGTGACCTTCACCCCGGTCTGGTCGAAGAACTTGCCGAGGGTGGCCGAACGGCCGGCCGCACCGGCCAGGAACGGGTGGATGTGGATGAGCCCGTCCTCGTGGGTGTGGATGCCGAGGGCGTCCTCGCCCCGGTCCGGGACGTTCTGCACCCACCGGTCGCACACGTAGATGCCGTAGGCGGCGTGCCAGTGCTCGCCCAGGGCCGGGCTGCCGCCGGTGTCCCCGTCTTGACGGGCGAAGGCGATGAGCCCCACGCCGAGGACGACGATGGCGACGATGGCCGCAGGAAACCCGATGTTGCGACGCTGACCAGTGGCCTTGCCACCGGCTCGGGCCGCGCGGGCCACCTTCTTGGCTGAGGATGCCTTTCCCATGGGGCGGTCACCCTACCCGGCGGCGACCCCCGGATCGGAGTCGGCTGCTGACCGCAGGGTGAACACGAGCGTCTCGGCGGCCGCCCGATCGGTGAACTGGCGCGCATGGGCCCGTCCCGCGGCCCCCAGCCGGGCCGCCAGGGCGCCGTCGTCGAGCACCCGGGCGAGAGCATCGGCCCAGGCCACGATGTCCCCCGGCGGCACCAGCAGGCCACCGTCGCCCACGACCTCGGGCAGCGAGGTGGCGTCGGACGCCACGACCGGCGTGGACCGGGCCAGCGCCTCCAGGGCGCCGTTGCCGAAGCCCTCGTAGCGGGAGGGGAACGCCACCGCGGCGGCCCCGCCGAGGAGGGCGTCGAGGTCGGCTCGGGGCACCCGACCGGTCCGGCGGATGCGATCGGCGACCCCGCTCGCCGCGATCGCCCGCCGCACGTCGGCCTCGGCCGGGCCCTCGCCGCCGGTCAGCACCAGGTCGACGTCGGGGTGGTCGGGCGCCAGCCGGGCGAAGGCCCGCACGAGGGTCACGTGGTCCTTGTGGGGATAGGTGATGACCGGGTACAGCAGCCACCGGCCCGCCAGGTCGTAGGTGGTTCGCACCCGGTCGACCTCGCCGGCGGCGACCGGTTCGAAGAGCTCGGCCCCGATCCCGTGGCGGACGGCGCGGGCCCGCTCGGGAGGCAGGCCGAAGCGGGAGACGATCTCGTCGATGACCTGCTGCGACGGCGCCGTGACCTGGGCGGCCCGCCGCACGGAGCGGGGCAGGACGGTCCGCAGGTAGGCCACCTTGGTGCGGGAGAAGCCCTCGGGCAGGTCGAGGGGCCGCAGGTCGTGGACGGTGAGGACCGGGGTGGCGCCGCCGGTCAGCGGGGGCACGACGCCCCCCGGGTGCCAGATCACGTCGAGCCGGGCCCGCCGCACCTGCCAGGCCAGCCAGGTGGTCTCGGCGGCCACCCGGAGGCCCTTGAGCCGGCCGCGGAGGGCGAGGGTGCGACTGGGGAACCGCTCGACCAGGTCGGGGTGGGCGACGGCGAGCTCGTCGAGCCCGAAGAGCTGCACGTCCAGGTCCGGCGGGTCGAGGTCGGCGAGCCCCCGGAGCAGCCGGGTGACGTACTCCTCGCTGCCGCCGACCACCCCGGGCACCAGCCACAGCAGGTTGACCCCGACCCGGATCCGTCGCGAGGTTTGAGCGTTTTGCCCTGCCTGGTAGGGCGAAACGCTCAAACCTCGGCGGATGCGGCTCACGGCTCCACCGCTTCGCGGTAGGCCGCCACGGTCAGCTCGGCGGTGCGGTCCCACGTGTACCCGGCCGCCCGGGCCCGGGCCCGCTCCCCCAGGGCGGCGGCGCCGGCGGGGTCGGACAGCACCCGGTCGAGGCCGGCGGCGATGTCGTCGACCGAGGTGGGGTCGACCAGCACGGCGGCGTCGCCGGCGACCTCCTCGGTGGCGGTGCCCCGCGACGTGACCACGGCCGCGCCCTGGGCCATCGCCTCGAGCGGCGGGAGCCCGAAGCCCTCCCGCAGGCTCGGGTAGGCGACGACGGCGGCCCCGGCGTAGAGGGGCCCGAGGTCGCCGGTGGGGACGAACCCCAGGGTCCGGGACCGGCCCGGCAGCGCCGCCAGCAGCGCCGCCAGGTCCTCGTTCCAGCCCTCCGCCCCGACGAGCACCAGCTCGACGTCGTCCCGGTCCAGCGCGGCCAGGGCGCGCACCAGCCGGGGAAGGTTCTTGCGGGGCTCGACCGTGCCCACGAAGAGGACGTAGGGCCGATCGAGGCCGTGGGCGGCGCGCGCCGCCTCGACGTCGGCCGCGGTGGCGACCGGCGCGTCGACGCCCCACGGGACGATCCGGATCCGGCCCGGGTCGAACCCGGCCTGGCGGCACTCGGCCGCGGTGGCCTCGGACGGCACCAGCACGAGGCGGGCGTGACGACGGGCCAGCTCGGTGCCCCGGCGGAAGAAGCGCAGGCCGTGACGGGTCGCCTGCTCGGGGGCGGCGAGGAAGGCCAGGTCGTGGATCGTCACCACCAGCGGGGCGCGGGTGCCGGGGACGGCGACGGCGGTGGCGTGGACGAGGTCGACCGGGCCGGTGGCCCGCTCGACGAGGGGACGACGCAGGGCGTGCCACGTCTCGTACAGCGCCAGCCGGGGCAGCGGCAGGTGCCGGACGGGCACGGGTGGCTCCCACGGCGACGGCGGGGAGCCGTCGTGACGGGCGGCCACGCCCACGACCTCGACGTCGTCGCGCGCGGCCAGCGCTCGGGCCAGGGCGAGGATCGAGGTGGCCGTCCCGCCCGGCACCCGGTGCCAGCACTGCTCCAGCGTCAGGGCCACGCGGAGCCGGCCCGCCGCGGAGGGGGACGGGGCCGCGCGCATGGTGGCCGGTAGCATCGCAGATCGTGTTCGGACCCCGCCGCACCCCGCCGATCCCGCCGCTCGCCCGGTGAAGGTCCTCGTCACGGGCTCGGCCGGGCTCATCGGATCCGAGGCGGTCGAGTTCTTCGACCGGCTGGGCTTCGCCGTCGACGGCATCGATGCCAACACCCGGGCCGACTTCTTCGGTCCCGGGGGCGACACCACATGGAACCGCCAGCGGCTCGAGGCCACCTGCGCCCGCTACACCCACATCGACCTCGACATCCGCGACCGGGCCGGGGTCGACGACGTCATGCGCCGCGGCGTCTACGAGCTGGTGATCCACGCCGCCGCCCAGCCCAGCCACGACCTGGCCGCCAGCCGGCCCTTCGACGACTTCGACACCAACGCCGTCGGCACGCTCAACCTGCTCGAGGCGTCCCGCCGCCACTCCCCCGAGGCCGTGTTCATCACGGTCAGCACCAACAAGGTCTACGGCGACACGCCCAACCGGCTGCCGCTGGTCGAGCTCGAGACCCGATACGACTACGCCGACCCGGCCGACGCCGACGGCATCGACGAGACCATGTCGCTCGACCACACCACCCACTCGCTGTTCGGGGTGTCGAAGGTGGCGGCCGACGTGCTGACCCAGGAGTACGGCCGCTACTTCGGGATGCCCACCGCCGCCTTCCGGGGCGGCTGCCTCACCGGACCTCACCACTCCGGGGTGGAGCTCCACGGCTTCCTGTCCTACCTGGTCACCCAGGCCGTGCGCGAGGGGCCGTACACGATCTTCGGCTACAAGGGGAAGCAGGTCCGCGACCAGATCCACTCGGCCGACGTGGTGTCGGCCTTCTGGGCCTTCGCCCAGGACCCGCGCCCGGGTGAGGCGTACAACCTCGGCGGGGGCAAGGCCAACGCCGCCAGCCTCCTCGAGTGCGTCGAGCTCATCGCCGAGCGCAGCGGCACCCGACCGGTCCTGACCTACGACGAGCAGAACCGGATCGGCGACCACATCTGCTACTACACCGACATGGCCAAGTTCCGGGGCCACTACCCGGAGTGGCACCAGGAGTGGGACCTGGACGCGATCGTCGACGAGATGGTCGGCGCGGTCACGGCTGCCGAGCGATCGTGAGCAGGCCCCTCCGCATCACGCTCGTCAACCAGTTCTATCCCCCGGACCTCTCGCCGACGGCCCACCTCACCGCCTCGCTGGCCGGGCACCTCGCCGCCGGGGGGCACCGGGTCACGGTCATCACCGGGGGCGAGGGCTACGTCGGCCCCCGGTCCGGGCGCAGCACCACGTCCCCCGACGGGGTCCACGTGGTGCACCTCTGGACGCCGGCGCTCGGCAAGGGCTCGGTGGCCAAGCGGCTGTCCGACTACGCCTCCTTCCTGGCCGGCGCGACCCTGCGGCTCGCCGTGCTGCGCCGCCAGGACGTGGTCGTCTCGCTGACGACGCCGCCCTACGTCGTCGTCAGCGCCATGGCCCACAAGGTCCTGCACCGGCGCACCCGCGTCGTCCTCTGGTCGATGGACTGCTACCCCGACGTCATCGAGCGGCTGGGGTCGCGCACCGGGGGCGGGCCGGTGGTCCACGTCGGCCCGCCGACCCGGCGCGCCGCCATCGCCGCCCGGGTCCGCGCCGTCCTCCGCCCGGTGGCCTCGCTGCGCCGGGGCGGGCCCATGTCCCGGGTGCTGCGGGGCGTCAACCGCTGGGTGTTCCGCCGTCTCGATCACGTGGTCGCCCTCGACGAGCCCATGCGCGAGCTCCTGCTCGACGGCTACGGGTGGGGCACTGGCCACCCGCCCGCGACCGTGATCCCCAACTGGGAGCCGCGGGCCGAGTTCCCGACGGCACCGGACCGGTCCGAGGACGGGCGCTGGCCCGCCACCGACGACGACGCCGGGCTGGCCGGCCGGTTCGTCGTCGTCTACCTCGGCAACCTGGGCTACGGCCATCGGGTCGGCACGCCGGTGGCCGCCGCCGGCCTCCTCCCCGCCGACGAGGACGTCCGCTGGCTCTTCGTCGGCGGTGGCGCCCGCTGGGAGGAGCTGGCCGGCCTGGCCGCCACCGAGGGCGCGGCCGATCGGATCCTTCAGCGCGACTACGTGCCCAAGGCCCGCACCCGCGAGGTCATGGCCGGCGCCGGCGCCGCCCTCATCCTCCTCGGCGACGACGCCCTCGGGCTGATGAGCCCCTCCAAGCTGCACGCCAACCTGGCCGCCGGGCTGCCCATCCTCTACGTGGGGCCGGCGGGGTCGAACGTCGACGAGGCCATCGACCGGTTCGGGTGCGGGGTCAGCATCCGCAGCGACGACGCCGAGGGCCTGGCCGCCGCCGTGCGCCGCCTGCGCGACGACCACGGGTGGCGGCGGGAGCTGTCGGCCAACGCCCGCCGGGCCTTCGAGGAGGCCTACTCCGACACGGCCACGCTCCCCCGCTGGGACGCCGTGCTCGGCACCTAGCCGACCGGCACGACCCACTCGGGGCGGGGACCCCCCGACCAGTGGGATTGCGTAGGCGCCACTCATCACCGCTCAGCGGTTCGTCCGTACCGTCGCCGCCATGCAACGACGCATCCGCCTGATCAGCGCCGCCCTCGCGGCCACCACCGCCCTCGGCCTGCTGCCGTCGACCCCCGCGGTCGCCGCGCCCCAGCCGGCCCAACTGCACACCTTCGGGTCCAACGGCCAGCTCAACACTTCGGAGCAGTTCGCCCCGCCCGGGGCCACGCCCGTCATCGGCGCCTTCGACGCCGAGCTCGGCGACGACATCATCTGGTACACGCCCGGAGCGGGCGGCGACGCCTTCTGGAGCTCGAACCAGGACGGCACCTGGACGGCGTCGGCGCTCTCGGTCAGCGGCACCTACACGCCGTACGTCGGCAGCTTCGGCGGCCACGACGACGGCCTGGACGTGCTCTGGTACTCGACCACCGGCGCCAGCCAGCTCTGGGACTTCCAGGATCCCGAGGGTGGCCTGGTCAAGACCCCGCTGCCCACCGTCACCGGCACCGGCACGATCCTGATCGGCGACTTCACCACCGACGGGGCCACCGACATCGTCCGCTACCGGCCCGGCGCCCCGGTCGAGCAGTGGTGGGACTTCGACCACCCCGAGGAGGGCACCGGCCCGGACCTCACCACCCGCACCTTCTCGGTCGGCGGGACCTACACCCCCATCGTCGGGGCCTTCCACACAGACACCATCAGCGGCGACTACGGCGCCGACATCCTCTGGTACGCCCCCGGCAGCACCGCCGACTCGCTCTGGGACTTCGATCCCCACGCGACCTTCACCAAGACCGCCCTCGCCATCAACGGCACCTTCACCCCCATCGTCGCCCAGTGGGTGGCGGACGCGGCCGCCGACATCCTCTGGTACGCCCCCGGTGCCGCCGCCGACTCCCTCTGGGACTTCAACGAGGGCACCAACACCGTGCAGAAGACCCCCCTGACGATCAACGGCACCTACACGCCCTACGCCTGCTCCTGCTTCAACAGCGGCAGCGGCGACCGCTGGGACATCCTCTGGCACGGGGTCGGCAACGCCCCCGACGCCCTCTGGTCGATCAAGGGCAGCACCTTCTCCCCGACGTCCTACAGCTACCCGGGCACCAGCATCCGGGGCTCGAAGGTCGTCCTGCCGTCCCTCGACGGGGACCGCTACCAGGCCGTCATCTCGTACGGCTGACCAGACCGCGCCCCGGTCCGGTCCGCCCGGGCCGGGGCCGACCCCCCACCCACCGACCCTCTGTCAAGGAGACATCGCCATGCGCATGCGCACCCGACTCACCGCCGCCGCCCTGGTGGCCGCCACCGCCCTCGGCCTCGCCGCCGCCCCCGGCTCCCCGGCCGGCGCCGACGAGACCCCCGTCCCCGCCGGCAAGGCCAGCTCGAAGACCTTCAGCTTCGGCGGCTTCAGCGGGGACTCGCCGTACAACACCGAGACCTTCGTCGCCCCCGGCTCGACGCCGATCATCGGCCAGTTCGCCGGCAGCAGCGCCGACGACATCCTCTGGTACACCGCCGGCAACGGTGGCGACGCGCTGTGGACCAACACCGGGAGCGTCCAGTTCTCGACGTCGGCCGCCTCGATCGGTGGCACCTACGCCCCCAAGGTCGGCACGTTCGCCCCGCCCGACGGCTACGACGACGTGCTCTGGTACTCGACGACTGCCGCCAGCCAGCTGTGGGACTACAACGCGGGCGGAACCGTCACCAAGACGGCCCTGCCCGCGGTCACCGGCCCCGGCCAGATCGTGATCGGTGACTTCGCCCTCGACGGCATCGACGACGTGATCCGCTACCGGCCCGGCACCGCCTCCGACAGCTGGTGGGACTTCCAGACGATGCAGGCCGTGGCCCGGCCCTTCAACGTCAACGGCACCTACATGCCGCTGGTCGGCGAGTTCGCCGCCGACGGCTCGTCGGACATCCTCTGGTACGCCGCCGGCGTCAACCCCGACTTCCTCTGGGACTTCGACGGCGGCGGAGCCAAGACCGAGTGGGACCTGTCGATCAACGGCACCTACACCCCCGTGGTCGGGCTCTTCTCCGGCGACAGCAAGGACGACGTGATCTGGTACCGCCCCGGCTCCGGTGCCGACGCCGTGTGGGACTTCTACGGCCTCGGCTACGAGACCAAGGGCCTGACCGTGAACGGCACCTACAGCCCCGTCGCCTGCCGCTGCCTCCAGCAGGGCTCCGTCTACGAGGACGTGGTCTGGTACCGCGCCGGCGCCCTCAGCGACGCCGCCTGGAAGGTGAACGGTGAGCCCTTCGCCTACGCCACCCTCGCCGCCGACGTGCCCGGTGTGTCGATCGCCGGCCACGGGACGTTCTCCGGCGACCAGGAGCTCCTCCTCGTCCGGCACTGACCCCCGATTCTCCTGGCAACTCGGTGGGGTAGACGCCCTGTTTCGGGCGTTTACCCCACCGAGTTCGCGTCCGGGTCAGGCGGGGCGGAGCTGGTTCAGCTCGCGGACGTTGTCGCGCAGGATCAGGCGCTGGCTGGCGGGGTCGAGGTGCTCGACGTCGCCGACGTAGTCGAGCGGGCGGGGCAGCGCCTCGATGTGGGGCCAGTCGCTCCCGAAGAGCACCCGGTCGGCGCCCATCAGCTCGATCACGTCGTCGACCCGGTCCTCCCAGAACGGGTTGATCCAGATGTGGCGACGGAAGGTCTCGATCGGGTCCTCGGGCCACCAGCCGGCGATCTTCCGCCCCGTGACCGTCAGCCGGTGGAAGAGACCGGGCAGGAAGCCGGAGCCGTTCTCCACCGAGGCGACGCGCAGGTTCGGGAAGCGGTGGAAGAGGTTCTCGCAGACGAGCGAGGCCAGGAAGTCCTCGATGGGCCGCTCGAGCTGGAGCATGCGGATCGGCGTGGTCATCTGGCCGAAGTCGGTGCTGAAGCCGTCGCCGGCGAAGCCGTGGGCGGTGTAGCCGGAGTCGCCGGCGTGGACGACCACGGTGATGCCGGCCTCGGCCACCCGGGCCCAGAAGGGGTCGTTGACCGGGGCGGCGGGCGACACCGGGCCGCGTCGGGTGGTCGGTGCCGCCGGCCGCATCACGACGGTGCGGGCCCCGCGGGCGAGGGCGTGCTCGAGCTCGGCGCACGCCCAGTCGACGTCGACGAGCGTGATGTACGGCGCCGCGAAGAGGCGGTCCTGGTAGGCGAAGCCCCAGTCCTCGTCGACCCAGCGGTTGAAGGCGGTGAAGAGGGCGCACACGGCGTCGACGTCGTTCCGCAGCGGCTCCTCGTAGATCATCCCGAGGGTCGGGAACAGCCACGCCGCCTCGAGCCCGTGGGCGTCGAGCTGGGCGATGCGGGCATCCCGGTCGCGGTAGGTGGGCCGGATCGGCTCGTGCTGGCGGAGCAGGGTGAGGGGGTCGTCGCCGTGGGGGTTGCCCCGGAAGTAGTCG
>DASVEC010000333.1:0-12457 GCA_036380755.1 Iamia sp.
GTAGCGTGCCGCCGTGACCGACCTCGACCTCGCCGCCGACGGGGGCCGGGTCGTGGGGACCGACGACCTGCGGGTGGCCGTCCGGACCCGCAACGGCGAGGCCTGGCTCACCGGCCCCGAGCCGCTCGACGCCCCGCTCGCCGGCGGGCGCGGCGCGGCCTTCCGCGCCCTCGTCGCCGCCCTGGCCGAGCGGGCCGAGGCCGACGGCGCCACCGCCGTGCACTGGGAGTCCGACGGCGCCGAGGACGAGGTCGACGCGGTGGCGGAGGCGGTGGGCCTGGACGAGCGGCGCGACATCCTCCGGCTCGAGCGGGCGTTGCCCCTCCCCCGCGAGACCGCCGACACCCCCGCCATCGCCGTGCGCCCGCTGCGGCCCGGCTCGACCGACGAGGCGGCGTGGGTCGCCACCAACAACCGCTCCTTCGCCGGCCACCCCGACCAGGGTCGGGAGACGGTCGCCAGCCTCCACCGGGCCATGGCCGAGCCGTGGTTCGAGGCCCGTGACCTCCTGCTCCTCGACGGCGACCCACCGGTCGACGACGGCGGGCGGCTCGACGGGTTCTGCTGGGTCAAGGTCCACCCCGCCGACGGCGACGGTCCCGCGGCGGGCGAGATCTACGTGATCGGGGTCGACCCCGACGCCGGCGGGCGGGGCCTGGGGCGGGCGCTCGTCACCGCCGGCCTCGACCACATGACGGCGCACGGCCTCACCCGGGCGCTGCTCTACGTCGACGCCGACAACGCCCCGGCCCGGCGGCTGTACGACCGTCTCGGGTTCACCACCGCCCGGACCCGCCGGGTCAGGTCCCGACGTCGTACGGGGGCGTCTCGCCCCGTCTGAGCACACCCCGGACGGGGTGCAGGCCGATGGGGAGGCGCCACCACTCGCCCCGGTGGGCCTTGACCGCGCCGGCGATCGAGAGCCCGAGGTTCACGATCGACAGCACCGCCGCGAGCGCCAGCCCCGCCCAGAACGTCCCCGAGGGGTCGAAGCTGGCGTTGGGGTCGTCGATGCTGTCGCTGACGAAGTCGATGTAGGAGGGCACCAGCAGGGCGAACCCCACGATCTGCGGTACCAGCAGCACCAGGGTGAGGTTGAGCGCCTCGGCCGAGTGATGGCGGACGAAGGGCTTCTCCTTGGAGATCAGGTAGAAGATCAGGGCCACGATCCAGCCGCCGACGACCAGGTAGAGGATCCACATCAGCAGAGCTTGGGTCCGCTCCTGCTCCCGACCCGAGGTCGGGCCGGCCGCCGGGCCCGGCGACGGCGCCGGGGACCACGTGCCGCCGTCCCACCACCACCAGGCTCCGTGGGCGTCGGCGTACCAGCCGGGATCCTCGGGCGGTGGGATGTCACTCATCGGGCCAGCGTACGTAGCCTCGGGGGATGGCCACGCCGACCCGCTACGACGTCGACCGGGGCGCGCTGGCCGAGCTGCTGGCGGGGCAGCCCCGCTACCGGGTCGACCAGGTGTGGGCCGGGCTCCACGAGCACCTGGCCGAGCCCGAGGACATGACCAACGTGCCGCTGTCCCTCCGCCGTCAGCTGGCCGACGCCCTGCCCGAGGCGCTGACCCTCACCACCGAGGCCGCCGCCGACGGCGGCGACACGGTGAAGTGGCTGTGGACCCTGGGCGACGGGAGCCGGGTCGAGACCGTGCTCATGCACTACCCCCAGCGCTCCACGGTGTGCGTGTCGAGCCAGGCCGGCTGCGCCATGGCCTGCGGGTTCTGCGCCACCGGCCAGGCCGGCTTCACCCGCCATCTCACCTCGGGCGAGATCGTCGAGCAGGTCGTGCGGGCGTCGCGCCGGGCCCGGGCCGACGGGCGCCGTCTGGCCAACGTGGTGTTCATGGGGATGGGCGAGCCCCTGGCCAACTTCGACAACACCTGGTCCGCCGTCCACCGCATCCACGACGACCTCGGCCTCGGTGCCCGCCACATCACCATCTCGACCGTCGGCATCGTCCCCGGGATCCGCCGGCTGGCGGGGGCCGACCTCCCGGTGAACCTGGCCGTCTCGCTCCACGCCGCCGACGACGAGCTGCGCGACCGCCTCGTCCCCATCAACAAGCGATACCCCCTGGGCCTGCTGGCCGAGGCCTGCGCCGAGCACGTCGAGCGCACCGGCCGCCGGCTCAGCTTCGAGTGGGCGCTCATCGACGGCGTCAACGACCGCCCGCAGGACGCCGCCCGCCTCGCCGCCTACGCCCGCGACCTGCGGGCCCACGTCAACCTCATCCCGCTCAACCCCACGCCGGGCTACGCGACCAGGGGCACGCCCCCGGAGGGCGTCGAGCGCTTCCGTCGCGAGCTGGCCGACCGGGGCGGCAACGTCACCGTGCGCGACACCAGGGGCACGTCGATCGACGCCGCCTGCGGCCAGCTGGCCGCCGCCGCGGCAGTGCCGACGCCGACCCCTCGTCGTCGGCCGCGATCGGCCGATGGTCCCAGGTAGGTAGCCTCGCCCGTCGGCGAGGACGTCCGGGGAACGAGCGGTGATGACGGCAAGACGACATCCGAGGATCACCAGGCTGCCGCTGCCACTCGCCGGCGCGCTCCTGGCCACGGTCGTCGTCGCCGGCCCGGCCACCCCCCATCCGGCGGCAGCCGCCATCCCGCCCGTGACCGCGGCCCCCGCCGCCGCGCCGGCGACCCAGGCTCCCCCTCCCGGCCCCTACGACCCGGGGTTCGACGACCTGCCGCTGGCGACCAACCCGCCGTCGGCCGCCCTGGTCGACGTCGAGGCCGAGAGCGACGAGCTCGACGACGTGATCGGTCTGCTCGACGGGGCCGAGGGGCGCCGGGACGATGCCATCGACCACCGCGACGGCCTGCGCCAGCACCTCATCGACCTGGGCGAGGAGCGCGTCGCGGCCGTGACCGCGCTGGGCGAGCGCCAGGCCGAGGAGCGCCAGCGGGGCGAGGAGCGGGTCGCCGCCGTCGAGGAGCACGAGCGGCGGATCGAGGCGGCCGACGACGCCGCCCGCCGGCTCGAGGCCGCCCGCGACGACCTCCGCGACGTCATGGTGAGCGCCTACGTCAACGAGTCCTCGGCCCGGACCGACGCCATCACCGTGCTCGGCAGCGACAGCGACGTCGACGACCCCCTGATCCGCATCTCGTACAGCGACCACGCCGCCGGCGGCCGGCTGAGCGACGTGCGCCAGCGGGTGCGGGACCGCCAGCAGGCCGTCGCCGCCGAGGACCGGGCGGCCGACGACCGGGCCGACGCCGAGCAGGCCGAGCGCGACGCCATCGCCGCCCGGGAGGCGGCCGAGCAGCGCATCGTCGACATCGACGCCGAGACCGTCCGGACCCAGGAGGACGAGGTGGAGGCGGTCGCCGACCTGGCCGACCGCGAGGCCGACGTCCTCCTCGCCGCGGCCGAGATCGCCCCCGCCCGGCTGCGGGCCGACGTGGTGGGCGACGGCCTCGACTTCCCGCTCGTGGCCCTGGACGCCTGGGTGAAGGCGGCGGCGACGGCACCGTGCCGGATGGAGTGGTGGGCGCTCGCCGGCATCTCCAAGATCGAGGGCCGGCACGGCACCCACGGCGGCGGGCGCCTCGGGGCCCGGGGCTACCCGTCGAAGAAGATCATCGGCCCCCAGCTCAACGGCGCCGGCAACTTCGCCGCCATCGGCGACACCGACGGTGGCCGCTACGACGGCGACCCGGTGTGGGACCGGGCCGTCGGTCCCATGCAGTTCATCCCCTCGACGTGGGCGGCGTGGGGCCGCGACGGCGATGGCGACCTGATGGCCGACCCCTTCACCGTCTACGACGCCACCGCTGCGGCCGCCGCCTACCTCTGCGCCGGTCGCACCGACCTCACCGACGAGGGCCAGCTGCGCGCCGGCTACTTCTCCTACAACCACTCCAACGCCTACGTCGAGACCGTGCTGCGCGCCGCCCGCGGCTACCAGGCCGCCCTCCAGGTCCCCGTCCACGTGGTCGTCGACCCCGAGACCGGCGAGCCCATCGTCCCGCCGCCGGTGGCCCAACCCGGGCTATAGAGAGCCGCTCTCCGGAACTCGGGGGAGTAGACGCCCGGTTCTGGGCCCCTACTCCCCCGAGTTCGCTGTCAGCGGACGAGGACGGTGACGGTGCCGGCGCGGACGGCGTCGACGAGCCGCTCCCCCGGGGCCACCTCGGCGTCGTCCCACACCACCGAGCGCACCACCTCGCAGCCCTCGCCCAGCTGGGCGCCCACGCCCACCACGGCCTCGCCCCCCGAGGCGGCGAGGTTGGCCTCCAGGTAGTCGGCCACCGAGCCGCAGTCGACGAACGGGCCCACGTGGGTCGCCAGGTCGAGCCGGCCGGCCTCGGCCTCGGCCCGCCACATCACCTCGTAGAGCCCGGTCGGCTCCTCGCCCAGGCCGGCGACGCACCGCCACGGAAGCAGGGCGGCCCCGCAGTAGCGCAGGGAGCCGAAGTCGCCACGGGCGGGGTCCTCGACGCAGAGCAGGCGGACCCGCTCGCCGTCCCAGCCGGCGACGAACGCCGTCAGGTCGACCGGCAGCCAGGCGTCGGCGTTGGTCAGGAGCACACCGCGCCCGGCGATCCACCCCCGCAGGAGGCCGAGCGCGCCCGCCGTGCCGCGCGCCCGCTCGTGCTCGACCGACAGGTGGGGCCGGACCGCGGCGCCGGCCCGGGTGAGGTGCGCCTCCATCAGCAGCCGGCCGTGGTGGACGTTCACCGCCACCTCGGCCACGTGGGGGGCGACGCGGGCGAGGGCGTGGTCGACCAGCGGGCTGCCGTCCACCGGGCACAGCGCCTTGGGGCGGAGGCGGGTCAGCGGGGCCAACCGGGTGCCGGCACCGGCAGCGAGGACGACGCCGACCAGGTCCGGCGGGGGTGGGTCGGCTCCGCTCACGTGCGCCATGATGCCCTCATGACGACCATCATCCAGGGCATCAGCGGCCTGAAGGACCTCGTGGGCACCCACCTCGGCTACTCCGACTACGTCGAGGTGACCCAGGAGCAGGTCAACACCTTCGCCGAGGCCACCGGTGACCACCAGTGGATCCACGTCGACCCGGAGCGGGCGAAGGCCGAGTCGCCCTTCGGCGGCCCCATCGCCCACGGCTACCTGACGCTGTCGCTGGGCCCGACCCTCGCCCCCCAGATCATGCGGGTCGACGGCATCAAGATGGGCGTGAACTACGGCTGCGAGAAGGTCCGGTTCCCCTCGCCCGTGCCGGTCGGGTCGAAGCTGCGCCTCGGCGCCAACCTCGACTCCGTCGAGGACATCGCCGGCGGGGCCCAGGTGGCGATGACCTTCACCTTCGAGGTCGAGGGCGCCCCCAAGCCCTCCTGCGTCGCCAGCATCATCTTCCGCTACTACGAGTAGGAGCTACCGGAACTCGGGGATGACCTTGGTGGCGAAGAGCTCCATGGTCTCGGTGTCGGGGTAGTCGGCGCACCAGGGCACGAAGCCACCGCAGCCGGCGTCGACGTAGGCCTGGACCTTCTCGCACACCTGCTCGGGGGTGCCGACGAAGTTCGACGGCGCCCACGTCTCGAACGGCTCGCCCCAGAACGAGCGCGACTCGGTGCCGATCTCGGCCTCGGTCTCCCGCAGGAAGATCTCGCCCGAGATCGTGCGGGTGATCGAGGCCGGCTCGCGCCCGACGTCGGCGCAGTGGCCGTCGAGGATGGCCGACTTCCGGGCCCACTCCTCCGGCGAGCCGCCGAAGTTGGAGTGGGTGGCGTGCTGGGCCACGACCCGGAGCGTGCGCCTCTCGCCCCCGCCGCCGATCCACACGTTGGGCGACCCGAGCGGCTTGGGGTCGCACTGCGCCCCGGCGACCGACAGGTGGGTGCCGTCATGGGAGACCTCGGCCTCGGTCCACAGGCGGGTCACGATCTCGACGCAGTCCTCGAGCATCTCGATCCGCACCCGGGCCGACGGGAACTCGTAGCCGTAGGCCCGGTACTCCTGCTCGTACCAGCCGGCCCCGATGCCCCACTCGAGCCGCCCGCCGGAGATCACGTCGAGCGACGAGCTGATCTTGGCCAGCAGGGCCGGGTTCCGGTAGCTGGTGCAGCCGACCATCTGACCGAGCCGGATGCGGCTGGTGCGCTGCGAGAGGGCGGCGAGGGTGGTCCAGCACTCGAAGACGGCCTCCTGCGCCGGCACCGGGACGTTGTGGACGTGGTCGTAGACCCAGATGTGGTCGAAGCCGAGCTCCTCGGCCCGCACGGCGACATCGACGGCCGCCTGCCACTTGGCCTCGGCCCCGTCGACCGACGCCAGCTCCATCTTCCAGCCCTGGGGGACGAACACGCCGAAGGTGATCTCGTTCATGGTCCGGGAATGTACGTGTTGATTCCGGACCGCGACGTCGTCATCGCTACGGTCGGAGGATGGCCAGGAGCTGGAACCTGGCCGACCTGTTCGAGGGGGTGGTCGAGCAGGTCGGTGGGCGCGAGGCGGTGGTGGCGGGACCGTCCCGCCTGACCTTCACGGAGCTCGACGATCGGGCCGACCGGCTGGCCGCGGTGCTCGCCGCCCACGGCGTCGGCCCCGACGACCGGGTGGGCATCGCCCTGCGGAACGGCCACGAGCACATCGAGGCCCTCCTCGCCGCCTACAAGCTGCGCGCCGTCCCCTTCAACGTGAACTACCGCTACACGGCGGCGGAGATGACCTACCTGCTGCGCGACGCCCGGCCGCGGGTGGTGCTCCACGGCCCCGATCTCGGCGACTCGGTCGATCCGGCCGTGGCGGCCCTCCGCACCGAGGGCGACGAGGTCGTGGCGCTCGTCGGCCGCGGCGCACCCCACGAGGCGCGACTGGCCGCGGCGACACCGACGCCGCCGGACCCGACCGGCCGCAGCGGCGACGACCACTACCTGCTCTACACCGGTGGCACCACCGGCATGCCCAAGGGGGTGGAGTGGCGGCACGAGGACATCCTCTTCGCCGCCCTCGGCGCCGGCCGGGGCGCCGCCGTGCTCGACAGCGAGCCGCCCGACGTCCCCCGCAGCCCGGCCGAGCTGATCGAACGGGCCGGCGGCGGCCGGTCCCGGGCCGTCACCGCCTCCCCCCTCATCCACGGGACGGCGCAGTGGGTGGCCCTCGGCACCCTCCTCGCCGGCGGCACGGTCGTGACGCTCCCGTCGTCGACCTTCGTGGCCGCCGACCTGTGGGACCTGGTGGCGGCCGAGCAGGCCAGCCTGGTGGTGATCGTGGGCGACGCCTTCGCCCGCCCCCTGGCCGACGCCCTCACGGCCGCTCCCGATCGGTGGGCGCTCGACAGCCTGGTGGCCATCGTCTCCGGCGGGGCGGTGCTGTCGCCGGCGGTGCGGGCCGAGCTCACTGCCCACCTGCCGTGGGTGGCCGTGGTCGACGGCTACGGCACCTCCGAGACCGGCGGGCAGGGCAACGCCGTGGCCTGGCCCGGTCAGGTCGCCTCGCCGGCGGCCCGCTTCCCGCTGGGCGACCACACCGCGGTGCTCGACGACGACCTCGAGCCGCTCATCCCCGGCATCGACACCGGTCGCATCGGCCTCATCGCCCGGCGCGGCCACATCCCCCTCGGCTACCGCAACGACCCCGAGCGCACCGCGGTCACCTTCCCGGTGATCGGCGGCGAGCGCTGGGCCGTGCCCGGCGACATGGGCCGGGTCGAGGCCGACGGCACCGTGACCCTCCTGGGGCGGGGGGCCAGCTCGATCAACACGGGGGGCGAGAAGGTCTTCCCCGACGAGGTCGAGGCCGTGCTCAAGGCCCACCCCGCCGTGTTCGACGCCGCCGTGGTGGGCGTGCCCGACGAGCGCTGGGGCGAGCGGGTCGTCGCCGTCGTGGCGTCCCGCCCCGGCCGGCCGGTCACGGCCGACGACCTCGATGCCCACTGCCGCGCCCACCTGGCCTCGTTCAAGGTGCCGCGGCGGATCGTGCCCGTGGCCGAGATCCGGCGTCTGCCCTCGGGCAAGATCGACCACGCCTGGGTGCGGCAGGCCGCACGGGGCCTGACGACCCGTCAGGTGGTCTCCTAGGGTCGGCTCATGCCCCAGGAGTTCACCCTCGCCGGCGTCTTCGCCGCCGTCGCCGCCGCCCACCCCGAGCGCGAGGCGATCGTCTTCCGCGACACCCGCCTCACCTACGCCGACCTGCTCGACCGCAGCACCCGGCTGGCCCACGTGCTGGCCGACGCCGGCCTCGGCGCCCGCTCGGAGCGCGCCGGCCTCGGCGGTCACGAGAGCCACCTCGACCACGTCGGCCTCTACCTCCACAACGGCAACGAGTACGTCGAGGGCATGCTCGCCGGCAGCGCGGCCCGGATCGGCATGTTCAACGTCAACTACCGCTACGTGGCCGAGGAGCTCCTGTACCTGCTGAGGGACTCCGGCGCCGTCGGGCTCGTCTACCACGCCCGCTTCGCCCCCCTGCTCGCCGCCATCCGCGACGAGCTGCCCGACCTGCGGCTGCTGGTCCAGGTGGCCGACGACAGCGGCGAGGCCCTGCTGCCGGGCGCCGTCGACTACGAGGAGGCCCTCGCCGCCGCCAGCCCCGAGCCGTTGGCCGACCGCACCCCGTCGCCCGACGACCTCTACATCCTCTACACCGGGGGCACGACGGGCATGCCCAAGGGCGTCCTCTGGCGCCAGCACGACATCTACGTGGGCGCCATGGGCGGGCGCCCGTTCGGCTCGGCCGACGTCCACCAGGACCTCGACTCGGTCGTCGCCGCCGTCCCCGCCCAGGGCGCCCGGGCCGCGCTCACCCCGCCGCTGATGCACGGCGCGGCCCAGTGGCTCACGTTCAACACGTTCACCGGCGGCGGCGCCATCGTCATCCCCGACGAGCCCAGCCGCCTCGACGCCGAGGGGGTCTGGGACCAGGCCGAGCGGGAGGGCGTCAACACCCTCCAGCTGGTCGGCGACGCCTTCGCCCGACCGCTCATCGAGGAGCTCCGGCGCCGCCCGCGGGACCTCTCCGCCCTCTTCGCCGTCGTGAACGGCGGCGCCCCACTGACCGCCGCCCTCAAGGACCAGATCCTCGAGCTGCTGCCCAACATCATCATCCTCGACGCCGTCGGCTCGTCGGAGACCGGCGCCCAGATGGGGCAGACGTCGGTCAAGGGCGCCGCCTCGACCGGCACCTTCACGCCGGGGCCCGACACCGTCGTCGTCGACGAGTCGATCACCCGCCTCCTGACCCCGGGCGAGGACGAGATCGGCTGGCTGGCCCAGCGGGGCTACGTCCCTCTCGGCTACCTGGGCGACGCCGACAAGACGACCCGCACCTTCCCGGTGATCGACGGCACCCGCTACGCCGTGCCCGGCGACCGGGCCCGCTGGCGGGAGGACGGCATCATCGAGCTGCTGGGACGGGACTCCGTCACCATCAACTCGGGCGGCGAGAAGATCTTCGCCGAGGAGGTCGAGATGGCCCTCGCCCCGCACCCGTCGGTGGCCGACGTCGTCGTCACCGGCCGGACCTCCGAGCGCTGGGGCCAGGAGGTCGTGGCCGTGGTCCAGCTGGTCGAGGGGGCCGAGCCCGACGAGGACGGGCTCCTGGCCGAGGCGGCCAACCACGTCGCCCGCTACAAGCTGCCCAAGGCGTTCGTCTTCGTCGACGCCCTCGTCCGCTCCCCCGCCGGCAAGGCCGACTACCGCTGGGCGAAGGCCCAGGCCGAGGCGGCCGCGGGCTGATCAGCCGGTCTGGAGGCCGGCGACGGGGTCGGGCCAGACGGCCACGCAGAGGGCGTCACGGTCGCCGCCCTCCCACTCGAGGTCCTCGGGCACGACGACGGCCGCCGTCGCCCCGGCAGGGGGTGCGCCGACGTCCGGGTCGGCGGCGCAGGCCATCGTCGCCCGGTCGGTCCGGCCCGCCTCGTCGAGGCCGTCGAGGTCGTCGGCCCCGGCGTCGGACAGGTCGACCCGGCCGGTGACCTCGAGGCGGTGGGGCCCGGCGCAGGCGACCGCTGCCCCGACGTCGGTGGCATCGCCGTCGCGGCACTCCCCGACCTCGGCCGAGGTCCGGAGCTCGGCCCGCTCGGTGTCGCTCGCCAGGCCGCGAGGGGTGCGGGGATCCGGCTCGACGCCGTCGCGCAGGCGATCCCACGCCGCCGGCACGTCCAGGTCGTCCCAGTCGTCGACGGCCCGCACGGCCACGCCGGCCAGGACGAGGGTGGCGGCGACGACCAGCGCCACCCCGAGCGGGGCGCCGGACATCTGCGGCCGCCGGCGGGCCTCGCCCGTGCCGTTGACGGCTCGCAGCAGGGCGCCGAGCCCGAGGAGCCCGGCCACGGCGAGGCCCACCACCGACAGGAGCCACCACCGGCCCTCGTCCCAGTCGGGCAGGAGGCGGGCCAGCGACACGCCCCCGAGCAGGGCCGCGGCGAGGACCACGGCCCGCCCGGCGCGGCGGAGCCCCGGCGGGTGGGTGCGCTCGGTGTCCGGACCGGGAACCAGCGGGCGCGGCGCCACCGATGCCGGGACCGGGTCCACGGCGCGGCCGGTGATCGGGTCGCCCGGCGCGACCGGCGCCCCGGGTGGGGCCGTCGTGTCCTGCATGGTGTCCCCCCTGCTCGTCCCGGGCCGGGAGACTACTGCGAGCGCATGACCACGGACGCCAGCGGGCCGTCGAGCACCGACGCCTCCGGATCGAGGCGGTAGCCGGCCGGGTGGGCGAAGTCGGCCAGCCCCCCGGGGTCGGTCAGACCGGTGGTGACCAGGTGGCGCACCAGCGAGCCCTTGAGGAGCTTGTTCCAGTGCGAGACGGTCGTGTCCTGGGCGGTGACGAACCGGACGGTGATGCGGCGGGCCACGTCGATCCGAGCCGGGTCCCACGCCGCCGCGTGCTCGTTGGGCAGCAGGTCCCAGACGACGCGCCCGGCCAAGCGGTCCTGGAGGGCAGCGGTGAGGCGGGGTCGCCAGTAGGTGGCCATCCGGCCCAGGCCCGGGACGGTGGCACCCATCTTGAGGCGGTAGTCGGGGATGGGATCCTGCGGGCCGACCAGGCCCCACAGCCCGCTGGCGATCAGCGTCGTGCCGGTGAGCCGGCGCCGGGCCGCGCTCGGGAGGGAGGCGGCGTCGAGCTCCCGGTACAGCACGCCGGTGTAGCGGTCGAGGGCCCGGCGGGTGGGGGCCGCGGCCACGCCCGTCCCGTCGGGGTCGAGGGCGGCGAGGACCTCGGCCCGGGCCTCGTCGAGCTCGGGCAGCACGCCCCGGCCCGGGCGCCACGGCGCACCCCGGCCCCTGGGCGCCTTGCCCTCCGACGGGGGCAGCAGGATGGCGAACGCACGACCCAAGGTGGGCGATGGTGCCACGCGTAAGGTCGCCGGGGTGAGCCCGTCCGGACGTCCGATCGCCACCGGTGCCCTGCCCGACGCCGACCACCTCCCCGAGGGTGAGGAGAAGGTCGAGGCCGTCCGGGCCCTCTTCGACACGATCGCCCCCCGCTACGACCTGGTGAACCGGGTCATGACGTTCCGGATGGACGTGGGCTGGCGGCGCAAGACGGTCCGGGCCCTCGACCTCCGGCCCGGCGCCCGGGTCCTCGACCTGGCCTGCGGCACCGGTGACCTGTGCACCGAGCTGGTGCGCAACGGCCACCTGCCGATCGGCGTCGACCTGTCGTTCGGCATGCTCGTGGCGGCCCGGACCCGGGCGCCGCTCGTCCACGCCGACGTGCTCCGTCTGCCGGTGCCCGACGGGTCGGTCGACGGCATCACCTGCGGCTTCGCCCTGCGGAACCTGGAGGAGCTGCCCCGGTTCTTCGCCGAGCTGGCCCGCGTCGTCCGACCCGGTGGGCGGATCGCCCTGCTGGAGGTGGCCGAGCCGCCCAACCCGGTGCTGCGCTTCGGCCACGGCATCTACTTCGGGCGGGTCGTGCCCAAGATCGGCGGGCTCCTGTCCGACCCGGCCGCCTACCGCTACCTGCCCAAGTCCGTGTCCTACCTGCCGACCGCCGAGCGCATGCTCGGGAACCTGGAGCAGGTCGGGTTCGCCGACGCCCGCCACGACCTGCTCAGCGTCGGCATCGCCCGGCTCATCACCGCCACCCGATCGTGAGCCACCCGCGGCTGGTCGCCGTCACCCGCCGGCTCGCCGAGCCGGTCGACCCGGCCGCCGTGGCCCGCGACGACGGCGTCCTGCTGGCTCGGGCCGACGGCACCACCATCGGGACCCGGGGCACCGTCCGCCGCCTCCCCGTGGCCGAGGCCGCCGCCGTGCTGGCCGCCGCCGGCGTGGACGACCCCGTCGACCGTCCCGGCAGCGGGCCCCTCGCCGTCGGCGCCCTCCCGTTCCGGCCCGGGTCCGACGCCGAGCTGATCGTCCCGGCCACCGCCGTGGTGGTGGCGCCGGACGGCGGGGCCTGGCTGACCACCGTCGGGGTCGAGGGGGCCGAGCCGCCCGATCCCGCCACCGTCGACCTCGACGAGCTCACCGCCCCCTCTCCGCCCCGGCCCGGTCCGGGCCGCTTCGAGGTGGCCAGCGCCCG
>DASVEC010000334.1:0-6786 GCA_036380755.1 Iamia sp.
GGATCCTGGTGGTGCTCCTCGGGCTGCGCGCTGCCCACCTGCTCGGGCTGAGGTCGTCCTGGGGGGCGACGCCGACCCAGCTCGCCCACCTGGCCGGGATGCCCACGGGCACCGTGCGGCCCAAGCTCTCCGCTCTCTCCAAGGAGCGGCTGGTGAGCAAGGACGGTCACGAGTACCTGGTCCCCGCCGCAGTCGTCCGGCTCGTCGCGGCGCGCCTGGATCACCCCAACCATCGCCCCCGGAGGTAAGCCCCGATGACGAACACCACCACCATCAACCGCCTGCGGCTCACCGTCGGCGATTGCACGCTCGAGATCGAGGGCGACGACGCCTTCTTCGAGCGCCACGCCACCACGCTCGAGACGATGGTGGCCCGGCTCGACCGCGCCCCCAGCGCTCCGTCTGGCCGTCAGGGGGGTGGAGGCGGCGCCACCAGTGGGCGCGGTGGGCTCGCCGGCACCGGCGACGGGGCCACGGGCACCGTCGAGTTCGGCGAGCAGCTCGGCGGGCTGGCGGCCACCGCGACCGCGACCGACCAGATGCTCCTCGCCGGCCTCGCCGCCCAGCGAGCCAGCGGCGAGAACACCTTCTCCACCGGCGACGCCAACCAGCTCCTTATCGAGCAGTCGGTCAAGGTGGGCAACCCCTCGCAGTGCATGACCAACAACCTGAAGGCCAAGCGGGTGTTCAAGGTCGGCAACCGCTATCGGGTGTCGCGAGCAGGTGAGGAGCACCTCGCCTCGTTGCTCAGCGGCTGATGGCCTCCGCGGGCACCGACCTCGGTGGGCAGTCGATCAGCCTCCGCGTGCAGCTCCTGGACGTCCAGTCACAGGTCCTGGTGTTGAGCCGTCTCGCCCAGGCCCGGGCGACCGATGGCCGCTTCGCCCCGGCCGATGTGGGGGTCTGCTTCGACGCCCTGGGCATCGGTCGTCCACCGAAGCTCTCCAACGTCCTGGGCCGGCTGGAGGGGCGCGGACTGGTCTCTCGGCTGCGGTCCCCCGGCTCGTGGCGGCTGAGCCCCAAGGGCGTTGCCGAGTCCCAGCGGCTGGTCACCGATCTGGATCTCACCGGGCTCGAGGGCGAGATGGCCCAGTCGGCGCAACCGGCACAGCCCGACATCGGCCGCATGGGCCACCCTCTCATCCCCCCGACCTTCGCCCCTCCGGGACTGATCGCCCCGCTCGGCCGCTTCCTGGCCGACCACCCCTTCGACACGAACGTCTTCGCCATGAGCCGGTTCCCCGACGGTCAGGACGGCGCCGATCCTGACCCGGTTGCGTCCGCCATCGACGTGGCTCGGGAGGTGTGCGACACGCACGGCCTCGCGCTGCACCTGGCGTCGGACAGGGCCATGAGCGACGACCTCTGGTCCAACGTCGCGGCCCACATGTGGGCGTCGCGCTACGGCATCGCCTTCGTCGAGGACCGACGCCAACGGGGCTTGAACTACAACCTGACCATCGAGGTCGGGGCGATGCTCGTGACCGGCCGCCGCACGGCCCTCTTGAAGGACGTCTCGATCCCCTCCCTCCCGACCGATCTCGTCGGCCACATCTACAAAGACGTCGACCTGGACGACGACGACCAGGTGGCCGGGGCCGTGCACGTGTGGATCAGCGCTGACCTCGGACTCGGGTCGTGCTCGCGCTGCTAGGGCGCTTGCCCCACCGACGAGCGCATGGAGGCCGTAGCGTCCGGCACGTGAGCGAGCGCAGCGAGCGAACCAGGTGAACACGAGCGACGACATCGACATCGAGCCGGCCCCGGACGTCAGCGACCTGCGGGCGCTGTTCCTGTCGTGCACCCTCAAGCGCTCGCCCGAGACGTCGCACACCGAGGGCCTGGCGGCCCGGTCGATGCAGATCATGGGCGACGCCGGGGTCGACGTGGAGCTCGTCCGGGTCGTCGACCACGAGGTCCCACCCGGCGTCTACCCCGACATGACCGAGCACGGTTGGGACCGCGACGACTGGCCCGCGATCCAGGGCGCGGTGATGGCGTCGGACATCCTCGTGATCTGCACGCCCATCTGGCTGGGCGACAAGTCGAGCGTGTGCACCAAGGTCGTCGAGCGGCTGTACGCCAGCAGCTCGGACCTCAACGCCAAGGGCCAGTGGGCCTACTACGGCCGGGTCGGCGGCTGCCTCGTCACCGGCAACGAGGACGGCATCAAGCACGTGGCCATGAACGTCCTCTACTCGCTCCAGCACATCGGCTACACGATCCCGCCCCAGGCCGACGCCGGCTGGATCGGTGAGGCCGGACCGGGGCCGTCGTACCTCGACCCGGACAGCGGCGGCACGGAGAACGACTTCACCAACCGGAACACCACCTTCATGACCTGGAACCTGCTCCACCTGGCCCGGATGCTGAAGGACGCCGGTGGCCTCCCCGCCCACGGCAACCAGCGCGCGGCCTGGGACGCGGGCGAGCGCTCCGGCTTCGACCCCCACGGCCCCAACCCCGAGCACCGCTAGGCCATGGAGGTGGAGGAGGCGGTGCCGTCGTCCGAGCGGCCGGCGCGCCGGCGCCCCCGGCGCCGGGGCCTGCTCGTCGTCGCCGGCGGGCTGCTGGTCGTCGTGCTCGGCGCGGCGACGTGGTGGGTCTGGGGCGCGCAGCCCGACATCGCCTACGAGGGACCGGACGGGGAGCACCGCTAGGCGCCGGGGTCACGATCCGCGACCCGGACGGGACGTGCGGGCCTCTTGTCGTCAGCCTCCACCGCAAGGGCTCCCTCGGGCTCTGGAGCCAGACCCACTCGGGCAACTTCTCCCGCGGGTTCACCCCCGACGCCCGGCCGTGGTGGCGTCTGCGCGGCGGCAGCTACATGACACCGGTGCCGTGCGGCATGGACGGCACGACGACCTTCACGCTGCCTGCCGACCTCGCGCCCGGGACCATCGCCGCCTGCGACACCGGCCGCCGCTGCGCCGAGATCCGCGTCGGGTAGGCCGGCGGGGCCGGCGGCCGAGCCGACCCCCGTGTCGTCGGGCTCCGGTCAGGTGCCGGTGAGCTGGGCGACGACGGGGGCGAAGTCGTGGGCCTTGTCGCCGGGGATCACGTGGTACGAGTAGCCCCAGCGCTCGCGGCGCTCGTGGAGGCGTTCGGCCACCGCCCCAGCCGGACCCACCAGCGCCAGCGGCGAGCGGGCCAGGGCGTCGGCGTCGACGCCGAAGAGCGAGGCGATGGCCTCGACCATGTCCCCGTCGTCGGTGAGCTCGACCGCCGCCAGCCAGGCGTTGATCTCGATGTCGTCGAAGCGATCGCCGGCTCCCTCCCGGACCCAGGCGACCTTCTCGTCGATCCGGTCGGCCTGGGCGTCGGCGGCCGCATCGGCGTCGATCTCGCCCGAGTGGATCGAGGCGTTGACGCCGATGATGTCGGCGGTCCGCCCGGCCCATCGCAGCAGCCGGGGCGCGCCACCGCCGACGAGGATCGGCGGCCCGCCGGGACGGTGGGGCGCGGGCGTGCCGTCGAGGTCGGTGACGGTGTAGTGCTCGCCCGTGAACGCGAACGGTCCCTCCGACCACAGGCCCTTGAGCACGGCCGCGTGCTCCTGGAGCCGCCCGACTCGCACGCCCGGACGATCCATGGGGATGCCCGAGGTGTCGTAGTCGCGGCGCTTCCACCCGGCACCGAGGCCGACCTCGAGACGACCCTCGGCGATGACGTCGATCGTGGCCAGCTCGCGGGCCAGCGGCACCGGGTGGCGGAAGTCGCAGTCCAGGACCAGCACGCCGACGTTCAGCGTCGTGGTGACGGCGGCGAAGGCGGCCATGGCCGCGATCGGCCCCGGACCCTCGTCGAAGTGGTCGGGCAGGAAGACGGTCGAGTAGCCGAGCTGCTCGACCTCCCGGGCCGAGTCGAGCCACGTCATGCCCGGGAACGGCTGGTGGAGCTCGGTGGCGAAGCGGAGGCGGCGAGGGTGCGGCATGACCCGGAGTCTGCTCCAACGCCATCCGGTCGCGACGGTGCCCACCGGTAGGCTGCGTCGTCCCCCTGACCGGAGCGAACCGTGGCCCGCCACCTCATCACCAGCGCCCTGCCGTACATCAACGGGGTCAAGCACCTCGGCAACCTCGTCGGGTCGATGCTGCCGGCGGACGTGTACGCCCGCTTCCTGCGCCAGCAGGGCCACGAGGTCGTCGCCATCTGCGCCACCGACGAGCACGGCACCCCGGCCGAGCTGGCCGCCGAGGAGGCCGGGGTCCCGGTCGCCGAGTACTGCCTCGAGCAGTGGGCGATCCAGAAGGACCTGGGCGAGCGCTTCGGGCTCTCGTGGGACCACTTCGGGCGCAGCTCGTCGCACCACAACCACGAGCTCACCCAGCTCCTCGCCCACCAGCTCGACGAGCACGGCTTCATCGAGGAGCGCGAGACCGAGCAGATCTACTCGCCCACCGACGGGCGCTTCCTCCCCGACCGCTACGTCATCGGCACCTGCCCGTACTGCGGCTACCCCCGCGCCCGGGGCGACCAGTGCGAGAACTGCACCCGTCTGCTCGACCCCACCGACCTCATCGAGCCTCGCTCGGCCGTCAGCGGCGCCACCGACCTCGAGGTCCGCAAGACCAAGCACCTGTACCTCCTCCAGTCGAAGATGGCCGACCGGCTGCGGGCGTGGATCGACGAGCGGGGCGACTGGCCGCTGCTCACCCGCTCGATCGCCTACAAGTGGCTCGACGAGGGCCTCGAGGACCGCTCGATCACCCGTGACATCGACTGGGGCGTGCCCGTCGACCGGCCCGGGTTCGAGGGCAAGGTCTTCTACGTCTGGTTCGACGCCCCCATCGCCTACATCGCCGCCACCAAGGAGTGGGCCGAGGACGTCGCCGGGCTGGGCGAGGAGGGCTGGAAGCGCTGGTGGACCACCGAGACCGCCAGCGACGTGACCTACACGCAGTTCATGGCCAAGGACAACGTCCCGTTCCACGCCGTGATGTTCCCGGCCACGCTGCTCGGGGCCGAGGGCGGCTGGAAGCTGGTCGACTACATCAAGTCGTTCAACTGGCTCACCTTCTACGGCGGCAAGTTCTCCACCAGCGAGCAGCGCGGCGTGTTCATGGACGCGGCGCTGGAGATCCTCCCGGCGGACCAGTGGCGCTACCACCTCGTCGCCAACGCGCCCGAGACCAGCGACTCGAGCTTCACCTGGGAGTCGTTGGTCCAGTCGGTCAACAAGGACCTGGCCGGCAGCTACGGCAACCTCGTCAACCGGGTCCTCGGCTTCACGGCCAAGAACGCCGCCGGCGTGGTGCCTGCCGTCTCCGGGTCCTCGCCGGTGCGGGACGACTTCGTCGAGCTGGTGGGCGCGCTGGTCGCGACCTACACCGAGCACCTGGAGGCCAAGGACCTGCGCAAGGCCACCACGGTCCTGCGCGAGCTGTGGTCGGCGGGCAACGTGTTCTGGAACGCCCAGGAGCCGTGGAAGCTCGGCGATGACCCGGTCGCCCGCGACATCGTCATCTCCACCGCCCTGCACCACCTGCGCCTGCTGGCGATCCTCGGTGCGCCGATCCTGCCCGACACGTCGGCCGCCCTCCTGCGGGCCTTCGGCATCGTCGAGCTCCCGGCCTGGCCCACCGACATCGCCACCGAGATGGCCGCGCTCACCTCGGGCTCGCCCATCGAGGTCCCGCCCGTCCTCTTCGCCAAGATCGAGGACGACCAGGTCACCGCCTGGAAGGCCCGCTTCGGCTCCGGCGAGGACGCCGCCTAGCGACCACCGCTTCTTGCGACCCTCATCCACCCAGGAGGTGGATGAGGGTCGCAAGAAGAACGATTCAGAACTAGAACGTGTTCTATGACATTGCGCGTCGTCCAGTGGGCCACCGGGACGGTGGGGATCCATGCGGTGCCGGCCATCGCGGCCCACCCCGAGCTCGAGCTGGCCGGGCTGTGGGTCCACTCGGACAGCAAGGCCGGCCGCGACGCCGGGGAGATCTGCGGCGGGCCGGCTCTGGGGGTCACCGCCACCAGCGACGCCGACGCCCTGCTCGAGCTGCAGCCCGATGCGGTCTGCTACACGGCCAGCTCCGACGTCCGCCCCGACGGCGTGGTCGACGACCTGTGCCGCATCCTCGCCACCGGCGCCAACGTCGTGAACACGTCGTTCGTGCCGCTGCTGTTCCCGACCGCCGCCGGCCCGGGGACGCTCGACCGGCTGGAGGCGGCGTGCCAGGAGGGCGGGTCCAGCTTCTACACGTCGGGCATCGACCCCGGCTTCGGCAACGCCGGGCTCGCGGTCCACCTGCTCGCCCTCTGCAAGGAGGTGCGGACGGTCCGGATGATGGAGATCGTCAACTACGCCACCTGGGACAACCCCTTCACCATGTTCGAGATCATGGGCTTCGGGAAGGCCGACCCGTCCGAGTCGCTGCTGCTCTCCCCCGGCTCGACGGCCCTGGCGTGGGGTCCGGTGCTCCACCTGGTGGCCGCGGCGATCGGGCTGCCGCTGGACGACGTGATCGAGCGGCACGAGGTCATCACCGACGACCACGACGTGGAGATCGCCTCGGGCACGGTCAAGGCGGGGACCATCTCCGGCATGCGCTTCGAGATCGTCGGTGTGGTCGACGGCGAGGAGCGCCTCGTGGTCGAGCACGTCACCCGGCTCCACGACGACCAGGCGCCGGAGTGGCCCCAGGGCGAGGGCTACCGGATCCTGGTCGAGGGCGAGCCGCACCTGACGCTCGAGCTGGGTCTCGCCTCCGACCACGGCGACCACAACCACGCCGGCTGCCTGGCCACCGCCATGCACGTGGTCAACGCCATCCCCGACGTCGT
>DASVEC010000335.1:0-7272 GCA_036380755.1 Iamia sp.
CGGTCACGAGGTCGCCAGCAGCTCGTCCCACCCGGACCGGAGGGCGGCCACCAGACGGTCGGGCTCGGTGACGGCGGCAGGGTCGACGTTGACGCCGATGTGCAGGTCGTCGAGGTAGCTGAGGAGGGTCAGGTTGGCGGCCGCGCCGGTGAGCGGACCCAGGGCGTACAGGGCCTCGACCCGGCCGCCGGCCGTGTAGATCGGGATGGGCGCACCGGGCACGTTGCTGGTGACGAGGTCGACGCCCTTGAGCATCGAGCCGAACAGCCCGGTGCTGAGCGACGTGGGGAGCCGGCGCAGGAGCCCGGCCATGGGCTCAACGAAGCCGAGCGAGGGCTCGCCCCGCTGCTCGAGCACCAGGTCGTGGAGCACCTGCATGCGGCGCACCGGGTCGTCGATGTCGAGCGGGATCGGGAACCGGGCCGGCACGAACTGGTTGCCGGCCACGTCCTCGGTGCCGGCGGTGCGGACGTTGATCGGCATCGTCATCCGCAGGGCGTCGGCGGGCGCGCCCAGCTCGGCGTGGTAGCGGGCGAAGCCGGCGGCGGTGGCGGCCACGAAGGCGTCGTTCAGCGTCGCCCCCGCCGCCCGCGCCGCCGTCTTGGCCGCGGCCATCGGCACCACGACGGTGTCGAACCGGACCGACAGGGAGCGCCCCGTCATGATCGGCGAAAGGGGCGCGCTGGCCGGCGCGGCCAGCCGCGCGACCGACTCGACCGTCTCCCGCACGCGGCCGGCCGTCCCGACCGGATCGGACGTCACCGACGAGACGACGGACGCGGCCGAGCCCGCCACCGTCGACCCCGAGCGACGGGCGATGCCGAGGGCGCGCCGCTGCTCGTGGGCGATGGCGTCGACCCAGCGCGCCGCCTGCGACATGACGAAGGCCTCCGGCGCCTCGGGCAGATCCTCGGCCGCCGCGTCACGCTCGAGCTCGAACATGATCAGCGCCAGCTTGATGCTGCCGACGCCGTCGGTGATGGCGTGGTGGACCTTGAGGACGAGGGCGGCCCGGTCGTCCTCCATCCCCTCGATCAGGGTCGCCTCCCACAGCGGCCGGGCCCGGTCGAAGCCGGCCATGGCGATGGGCTGGGCCATGTCGAGGACGCTGCGCAGGTCGCCGGCCCCGGCCGCCCGCACGAAGCGCACGTGGTAGTCGAGGTCGAAGTTGGGGTCGACCTCCCAGCGGGGCGGGGCGATCGACAGCGGGTTGGCCCGCACCCGCTGCCGGAGCCGGGGCACGAGGCGGGTCCCGCGGTCGAGGAGGTGGCGGAGCCGGTCGTGGTCGGGCGCCCGATCGAGCACGGCGACGGCCGTGATCGTCGACCGCAACATGGCGTCCTTCTCGATCGTCCACATGAGCGCGTCCGAGTCGCTCATCCGCGATTCGTACCGCAGCTCACCCATGGCCGTGGTCTACCAGGATGAACAGCCGATCAGCCGTTGCAGGTGCGGGCGCCGCTGTCGCGGTAGGTGGCCCGGACGGTGTCCTGGCCGGTGGTGCCGTCGGGATAGGTGATGGTGCGCTGCGTGGTGACGGTGGTGCACGACGAGCCGCTGCGGCCCTCGCTCTGGCCCGTCTGCTGCCCGAAGGCGTGCTGGGTCGAGTACAGCGTCACCGTCACGCTCGTGGGCGTGTGGCTGGTCCAGACCATGATCCCGTAGGGCGTGTCGTTGGTGAACTTGAGGTCGGGGGCGGGGAAGCCCATGGTGGCCTCACGACCTCGGGGATACCGGCTGAAGTACTCCGAGTGGGCCTGGTACTCGACGAACGGCAGGCCGGCGAAGAAGGCGGCGTTGAAGGTGGTGGTGGCGAACTGCGACACGCCGCCGCCGACCTCGTCGACGTGCTCGCCATTGGCGATGGCACCGGCCACCACGAAGCCCTTCTCGACCGTGCGCTGGCCGACGACCTCGTTCATCGAGAAGGTCTCGCCCGGGAGGATCACCGTGCCCTGGACGAGGTCGGCGATGCGGTGGATGTTGGTCACCCGGGCTGCGCCGGCCTCGAAGTAGGTCGTGAACGACTTGACCTGCGGCTGGCCGTTCCACTCGGTGGTGGTGCCCACCGGCTCCTTGATGCCGAGGGCCTCGGCCTCGGCGGTGGTGAGCTCGGGCTCCTGGGTGACGGGCTCCACCTCGATCGACGTCTGGCCGGCGCGGAGGGCGTCGGCGATCTTGGCCGGGGCGTCGTCGCCGCAGCAGACCGTGCCCACGACGGCGGGGGTGATCACCACGGCCCCGTTGCCGTCGAGGCCGAAGGTGGCGTTCTTGGGCTCGGCGGCGCCCATCGAACCGATGCGCTCGGTGAGGGCGGCGGCGATGGCCTCGCCGTCGAACACGGTCTCGAAGCCGTCGGCCGTGGGCTGGGCGCCCAGCCAGCTGCGCAGCTCGGCCGGGTCGAAGGTGGCCGACCGGCCGGCGACGGTGACGACGAAGGGGGTCGCCGTGATGGTCGTGGCCTGCGCCGCGAACTCCTGGGCCGTCTCGTCGCTGATCTGGGGCGCGGTCTCCTCGGGCTCGACCTCGATGGTGAGTGGATCCTCGTTGTCGCGGGCCGCCTCCATCAGGCGCTCCTGGACGACCGCGGGGTCGAGGGCCACACCGGGCTGGCCGGGCTCGGCGGTCACCCCGTCGGCCGAGGTCACGATCGTGGGCTCGACGGGCTGACGGGCGGCGTCGCCCTCGAGGCCGGCGACGGTCAGGGCCAGCTGGTCGGGGCGGACGGCGAAGGTGAACTCGACCTCGAGCGGGGAGAGGAACGAGCCGGCCCAGGCGAGGGGGCGGAGGAGGGCGTTGCCGTCCCGGCCCTGGTCGAGGACGTCGTCGATCGTGGCCGCTTGGTCGACCGACAGGCCGAGGTCGCCGGCGGTCGACTCGAGGGTGCGGTCGCCGGTGCGGATCTCGACGGCCCGGTCGCCGAAGCCCTCGGCCATCTCGGCGACCACCTCGGCGACCTCGTCGTCGGACCGGGCGCCGATGGCCCGCCCGTCGAGCTCGACGTTGCGGAGGGTGCCGTCGGCGGCGGCGCTGGTGTCGAAGGCCCATGCCCCGAAGAACACGAGCACCACCAGCACGGGCAGGCCGACGCCGATGATCGAACGGGTCCGGGGGCGACGCACCGCACCACATTGCCAGGTCGTGCTGAGATCTCCGAGGCACCGCACCTCGATGGGGGAGGCCTGCCATGATGACCGACCGCCGGCCAGCACTGGCCGCGTGACGCACGAATGACAGAGGAGTCGACCAGGTGACAGGGATCTGCGAAGGACGGGTGGCCATCGTCACGGGAGCGGGCCGCGGCATCGGGCGCGAGCACTCGCTGATGCTGGCCGAGCAGGGCGCCAAGGTCGTGGTCAACGATCTGGGCGGCTCGATGGACGGTAGCGGCGAGGGCTCGAAGGGCCCGGCACAGGACGTCGTCGACGAGATCGTCGCCGCCGGCGGCGAGGCCGTGGCCAACACCGACGACATCTCCAGCTGGGCCGGGGCCGAGAACCTGGTCAAGCAGGCCGTCGACACCTTCGGGAAGCTCGACGTCTTGATCAACAACGCCGGCATCCTCCGCGACCGGATGCTGGCGAACATGACCGAGGCCGAGTGGGACGCCGTCATCCAGGTCCACCTCAAGGGCACCTTCGCCCCTTCCCGCCACGCCGCCGCCTACTGGCGCGAACGGTCCAAGGCGGGCGAGGAGGTGTCCGGCCGCATCATCAACACGTCGTCGCCGTCGGGCATCTACGGGAACGTGGGCCAGACCAACTACGGCGCGGCCAAGGCCGGCATCGCCGCCTTCACGATCATCGCCGCCAAGGAGATGGCCCGCTACGGCTGCACCGTCAACGCCATCGCCCCGGCCGCCCTCACCCGCATGACCGAGAACCTGGGCATGGGCGACGCCGACGAGGCCGCCAAGGAGCAGATGTCGCCCAAGTGGATCGCGCCGATCGTGGTCTGGCTGGCCTCGGAGGGGAGCGCCCACGTGAACGGCCGGGTCTTCGACGTCACCGGCCGGGCCCTCTCGGTGTCCGAGGGCTGGCACCGAGGCCCGACCGCCGAGCCCGTGCTCGACCCGGCGCTGATCGGCGAGATCGCCACCCAGCTCGTGGCCGACGCCCGCCCCAACGCCAACATGTTCGGCTACGACGAGACCTGAGGAGCGATCCCATGCCCATCAACCCCGAAGCGGTCGGGTCGAAGAGCGATCCGGTCCGTCACTCGTGGAGCTCGAAGGACGCCATCCTCTACGCCCTGGGCGTGGGGGCCGGGGCCGTCGATCCGCTCGACGAGCTGACGTTCACCACCGAGAACACCAACGGCGTCGACCAGCGCGTGCTGCCCACGATGGCGGTGGTGCTCGGTGCCGGTGGCGGCGGTGCCTTCGCCAGCATCGGCTCGTTCAACCCGGCGATGCTCGTCCACGGCGAGGAGGCGATCGAGCTCCACGGCGAGATCCCGGTCGACGGCGAGGTCGAGACCGTCGGCGAGATCACCGGCATCTACGACAAGGGCAAGGGCGCGCTCGTCGAGCTGCGGTCGACCTCCACGGACACGTCGACCGGCCAGCCCCTGTTCACCGTCACCATGTCGGCGTTCATCCGGGGCGAGGGCGGCTGGGGCGGCGACCGGGGACCGTCGGGGCCCAAGAACCCGCCACCCGAGCGCGCCCCCGACCACGAGCAGGCCTACGTCACCCGCACCGACCAGGCCCTCGTCTACCGGCTGTCGGGCGACCGCAACCCGCTCCACTCCGACCCCAGCTTCGCGGCGATGGGCGGCTTCGACCGGCCGATCCTCCACGGGCTGTGCACCTACGGCTTCACCGGCCGAGCCCTGCTCCACCGTCTCTGCGAGGGCGACCCGGCCCGGTTCCGCGCCATGGAGGGCCGGTTCTCGTCGCCGGTGCTCCCCGGCGAGCGGCTGACCGTGCGCATGTGGGAGACCGGCGCCGGCGAGGCCCTCTTCCAGACCACTGGCGACGACGGCCGCGTGGTCCTGGACGGCGGGAAGCTGACCTACTCGTGAGCGAGCGCAGCGAGCGAACCAAAGGGCACGGGCTCTCTGACGGCGGAGCTCGCGGAGCCGTCAGCGCTCATCGGTGCCCATCGCCCGCGGTCAGCTCGAGTGTGCACGACAACCGGAAGGTGCACCGATGAGCGGCCCGGGCGCCGCCGCGGGCTGGTACCCCGACCCGTACCACCGGGCCGAGCAGCGCTGGTTCGACGGGTCGACCTGGACCCCGAACGTCGTCCGGGGTGGGGTCCAGACCACCGAGTCGAGCGACGACTGGGCCATCCCGGCCGGCACCGACTCGGCCCACGACGTCCAGGCCCAGGTGGCCCGGGCGGCCAGCGACCGCTACGCCGGCGGCCCCTTCAGCGGGGCGCCGCAGGGCCACCACCAGCAGGTGGCGTCGGCCGCGCCCCAGGGCGGGGGGACGATCTTCACCGAGTCCGTGCTGGTGGTGAACCAGAAGGCCAAGCTGATCGAGATCACCAACGAGTACGCCGTCTACGACCAGCACGGCCAGCAGATCGCCGCCGTCCGGCAGATCGGCCAGTCGACGGCCAAGAAGGTGATGCGGGCGCTGACGTCCTACGACCAGTTCATGACGCACCGGCTGGAGATCGTCGACGGCCATGGCACCGCCCTCCTGCGCATCACCCGGCCGGCCAAGGTCTTCAAGTCCCGCTTCCAGATCGAGCGGGGCGACGGTCAACCCATCGGCGAGATCACCCAGGAGAACGTGTTCGGCAAGATCCGCTTCGGGCTGACCGCCGGCGGCCACACCGTGGGCTCGCTCAACGCCGAGAACTGGCGGGCGTGGAACTTCTCGATCCGGGATCACACCGACGCCGAGGTGGCCCGCATCACCAAGACGTGGGAGGGCTTCGCCAAGGCCATGTTCACCACGGCCGACAACTACGTCGTCACCATCCACCGCCCCCTCGACGACCCCCTCCGCTCGATGGTCGTCGCCGCCGCCCTCAGCATCGACACCGCCCTCAAGCAGGACAACCGCGGCTTCAACTAGGCCGCCCCAGCAAGGAGATCCCCGTGCTGCTCACCGGCATCGACCACGTCGCGGTCCTCACCGGCGACACCGACCGCCTGTGCGCGTTCTACGGCGACATCTTCGGGTCCGAGGTCATCGGGGAGCAGCAGGACGGTCCGGGTTTCCGGCTCACCCTCCTCCGGCTGGCGCCCGGCTGCGAGCTCAACGTCTTCGAGATCGCCGACAACGCCGAGGCCGAGCGCCAGACGCCGATGTTCGGACGGGGGCGCCTCGACCACATGGGCCTCCGGGCCGCCTCGCTGGACGCCTTCGACACCTTGCGAGACCGGCTGACGGCGGTCGGGGCGTCGGACGGCTTCGTCACCGACTTCGGTCCCGTGCTCAGCCTGTTCTTCGTCGACCCCGACGGCCTCGAGGGCGAGGTGTGCGTGGCCAACCCGGACGCCGTGCCCGGGGTGCTCAACCCGCCGGGGACGCCCGCGGCGCGGTACGCATCCCCGTCGAGCTGAGGGGGACCAGGGCGGCCTTGGTGGTGGGGTAGGCGGGGTCGCCGGTGATGGCGTGGAGGGCGGCCTCGCGGTCGAGCGCCTCGACGACGGAGCAGTCGTCCTCCAGGATCACGAAGCGGTCGAAGGCGCGCAGGAACCAGCGGTCGTGGGTGACGGCGACGACGGTGCCGACGAAGCCGCGGAGGGCGGCCTCGAGCGCCTCGGCCGACCCCAGGTCGAGGTTGTCGGTGGGCTCGTCGAGGAGCAGCAGGTTCACGCCGCTCAGCTCGAGCGACAGCACCTGGAGCCGGGCTTGCTGGCCGCCCGACAGGGTCTCGACCGGCCGGCGGGCGCAGTCGGCCAGGCCGTAGCGGCCGAGGGCGGCCATGCCCGGACCCTCGACCAGGTCGTGCTCGGCGGCGAGGACCTCCAGCGGCGTACGACCGGCGAAGGCGGCGACCTCGTCGGTCTGGTGGAACAGGCCGGCGACCACCCGGGCGCCGAGCCGGTAGCTGCCGACGTGCTCGACGGTGGGATCGTCGGCGAGCAGCCGGAGGAGGTGGGACTTGCCGGTGCCGTTGGGGCCGAGCACGGCGACCCGATCGCCCAGGTGGACCTCGAGGTCGAACGGGTCGGTCAGACCGGCCACCTCGAGCTGCTCGCAGCGCAGGACGATGCGTCCGCTGTCGGCGCCGTCGAGCTTCATGCGCACGGTCTTCTCCTTCGGCGGGGGCGGAGGGGGCCCGGCCTCGACCCAGCGCTCCCAGC
>DASVEC010000336.1:0-4538 GCA_036380755.1 Iamia sp.
GGGTCTCGCCCAGGCCCTTCTCGGCCTCGACCCACAGGTTGCGCGTGGCGCTCAGCTCGGCGGCGACGGCGCGGGCGGCGTCCGACTGCTGGCGGCGCCGCTCGCGCAGCGAGGCCAGCGTGACCTCGACCTGCTCCGAGCGGGTGGCGACGACGGCGGCCAGCCGCGAGACGGCGAGCTCCTGACGCTCGAGCCCGACCCGCCGGTCCTCTGCCTCGGCCCGCTCGGCGCTGTGGCGGGAGAGGCGCTCCTCGATGTCGGCCCGGCGGCCGGCGAGGAACTGGCTGCGCTCCTCGATGCTCTTGGCCCGGGCCTCCAGGTCGCGGCGCTGGGCGGTGACGGACCCGGCCCGGTCGTCGATGCGGGACCGGGCATCGGCCGCGGCGCGGGCCCGGTCGGCGCGGGCGGCCTCGTCGGCCTCCAGCTCGGGCAGGTCGGCCTCGAGGGAGGCCCGGCGCTCGCCCTCGCGGGTGACCCGCTCGTCGAGCTCGGCGGCGTGGGTCTCGAGCGACGTGGCCTCGGTGGCCAGGTCGCGCCGATCGGCGTCGGTGCGCTGGAGGGCGTCGCCGGCGGCGACCAGGTGGCTGTGGTTGCGGTCGAGGGCCCGACCGGCCTCGGCCTCGGCGGTGCGGGCCTCGGTGACGGCGCGGCGCAGCTCGGCGACCTCGTTGCCGGCGGCGTCGGCCGCGGCCGCGGCGGTGGCCGCCCGGTCCTGGGCCTCGGCCAGCGCCGCGCCGGTGGCGCCGGACCCGGCCGCGCCCACGCGCCAGCCGTCGGGGGCGAAGCGATCGCCCTCGCGCGTGACGACCACGGTGCCGGGAGCGGCGAGGACGGCGTCGACGGCCTCGGGCCACGTGGCGACCACGACGACGGAGCCGACGAGGGTGTCGAGCAGCTCGTCGACCCCGGGGGCGACCGCCCGCACGTGGGGCCGCAGCGGCTCTCCCCCGAACCCGTGATCAGATCGAACGGCTTCCCGTCCGATCTGATCACCGGTTGCCGAGATCAGGGGGACGACAGCGCCGGCGAGGGAGCCGTCGGCCAGGGTCTGCAGAGCCCGGCGGGCGCCCTCGACCCCGTCGACCACGACCGCGCCGAGGGCGGCACCGGCGGCGGCCTCGAAGGCGGCCTCCCAGCCCTCGTCCACGGCGACCAGGTCGAGCAGGGTGCCGAGCACGCCGCTGACACCGGCCAGCCGCTCGGCCCCGGCGCGGGCGCGGGCCTCGTCGAGGGCGAGGGCCAGGGCGTCGGCCCGGGCGCTCCAGCGGTGGCGCTCGGCGTCGGCCGTCCGGCGCCGCTCCTCGGCCGCCTCGGCCGCGGTCTCGGCCTCGGCCCGTTGCCCGGACGTGGTGGCGGCGGCGGCGTTCAGCGACTCCTCGGCCGCCTCGGCCTCGGCGATCTCGGCCCGGAGGCGCTCGGCCTCCTGGTCGAGCCGGGCGGCCTTGGCGGCCAGGGCATCGATCCGCTCGCCGACCCGCTGGCGCTCCTGCTCCCAGCGCTCGACCGACGACCGCACCGCGGTGAGCTCGCCCCGGACCTCGGCCGCCCGGCTGATGCCGACCGTGCCGGCCTCGGCCCATGCCTGCTCGGCGCCACCGGAGTCGTCGCCCCACTCCTCGGCGAAGCGGGCCCGCTCCGACGCCAGGACGGCCTCGGCCTCGGCCAGGGCCTCGGCATCGGGGGCCAGCCTGGCCCGCTCCCCCGAGACGGCCTCGAGCTCGGAGTCGAGCCGGGCGGCGTCGGCCTCGAGCGAGGCGATGACGGCCTGGTCGACGAAGGCGCCGCGCTGGCGCTCGAGGCCGCGGTGCCGCTCGGCCAGGACGGCGGAGAGGCCGCGGGCCCGCTCCCGCAGGGCCTCGCAGCGGGCCAGGTCGTCGCCCAGGTCGTCGCCGCCGAGGGCGGACAGGCGAGCCTCGGTGGCCACCACCAGGGAGTCGAGCTGGCCCAGCTGGGCCTTGGCGTCGGACTCGGCGGCCCGCAGATCCCGGCGGGTCACCTCGGCCGCCTCGAGCCGGGTGCGGAGGCGGCGCAGCTCGTGGCCGGCCATGTACAGGCGCAGGGCGCCCAGCTCCTCGACGAGCGAGCCGTGGCGGCGGGCGGCGTCGGCCTGGCGCTCGAGCGGGCGGAGCTGGCGCCGGACCTCGCGCAGCAGGTCCTGCAGGCGGAGCAGGTTGGCCTCGGTGCCGGCCAGGCGCCGCTCGGCCTTCTCCTTGCGCCGCCGGAACTTCAAGATGCCGGCCGCCTCCTCGATGATGAGGCGGCGCTCCTCGGGCCGGGCGTTGAGCACGGCGTCGATCTGGCCCTGGGAGATGATGACGTGCTGCTGGCGGCCGACGCCCGAGTCGCTCAGGAGCTCCTGGATGTCGAGCATCCGGCACGGGGCGCCGTTGATGGCGTACTCGCTGTCGCCCGAGCGCCACAGCGTGCGGGTGATGGTGACCTCGCCGAAGTCGATCGGCAGCAGGCCGGCGCTGTTGTCGATGGTGAGGCTGACCTCGGCCCGGCCCAGGGCGGGTCGCTTGGCGGTGCCGGCGAAGATGACGTCGTCCATCTTCTGGCTGCGGACCGCGCTCGGCGCCTGGGCGCCCAGCACCCAGGCGATGGCGTCGACGACGTTGGACTTGCCGCTGCCGTTGGGGCCGACGACGACGGTGACGCCCGGCTCCATCTCCAACGAGGTGGAGTCGGCGAACGACTTGAAGCCCTTGAGGGTGAGCGACTTGAGGAACATCTACCGATCCGGAGCGGAGGTCAGACCTGGCAGTCGGGGCACATGAACAGGTTGGCCTTGTTGAACTTCACCTTGGTGATGGTGCCCCGGCAGCGGCTGCAGGCCTTCCCGGCCCGCTCGTAGACCTCGAGGTACTCCTGGAACCCACCGGGCTTGCCGGCCAGGTCGTGGTAGCCGTCCTCGCTCAGGGTCGTGCCCCGGTGCTTGGCCCCGTCGTGGAGGGTCTCGACGAGCGCCCGGTAGAGCCGGCGCATCTCCTGCGACGTGAGCAGGTTCGACTCGCGGTCGTGGCGCAACCCGGCCTGCCAGATGATCTCGTCGGAGTAGACGGGGCCGATGCCGACGACCGCGGTGGGGTCGGTGAGGAAGTTCTTGATGGGCTGGGCCCGGCTGAGAAGGAGGTGGCCGAACGTGGTCCAGGAGATGGGCTCGACCACCGGGTCGAGACCGAGCTGGGCCAGCACCGGCTCCTGCTCGAGCAGCTCGTCGGGAGTGGCCACCCACACCTTCATGGTCCCGGTCGGGTCGACCAGGCGGAGCTGGCCGCCCTGGGTGAAGGACATGACGACCTGCGTGCCCTTGGCGACCTCCTCCTTGGGGGTGGTCTTGCGGAGCCCGCCCGCCTCGCGGACGTCGATGACGAGGAGCTCGCCGCTGTCGAGCTTGAGGGTCAGCAGCAGGCCCCGGCGGTCGGCGCCGGTGACCTTGACTCCGTCGAGGCGCTCGATGAGCTGCTTCTTCGGGGTGTGGCCCATCGCGGTCCGTCCCGGCACCTCCGTGGTCTTGACCCGCTTGCCCCCGACCTCGCGGTCGAGGTCGCGGCGGAGGGTCTCCATCTCGGGCAGCTCAGGCATCGTGGGTCTTCTCGGTGGTGTCGGATGTTGGTTCGGCCTCGCCAGAGGCCAGATCGGGTGCCGGCGGATCGGCGGCGACGAGGGCGTCGTAGGCGGCGCGGGCGGCGAGCTGCTCGGCCTGCTTCTTCGAGCGGCCCACGCCCTCGCCCCACGGCGTGCCGCTGATGCGGGCGATGGCGGTGAAGGTCTTGTCGTGCTCGGGGCCGGTGTCGCTGACCCGGTAGGAGACGACCTCGCGCAGCACCCGGCTCACGTGCTCCTGGAGCCGGCTCTTGTCGTCGAGGTGGCCCGGCTCGCCCGATGCGGTGCGGAGGCGCTCGCCGAGGAGGTGCATGACCACGGCCCGGGAGGCGTCGCGGCCGCCGTCGAGGTGGACGGCGCCGATCACGGCCTCGAGGGCGTCGGCCAGGATCGACGGCTTCTCGCGCCCACCGGTGGCCTCCTCGCCCTTGCCGAGCCGGATGGTGGAGCCGAGGTCGAGGCCCTCGGCCGTCTCGGCCAGGGTCGTGGCCCGCACGATGGTGGCGCGGGCCCGGGAGAGCCAGCCCTCGTCGGCGTCGGGGAACCGGCGGTAGAGCTCCTCGGCCACGATGGCGCCGAGCACGGCGTCACCGAGGAACTCGAGCCGCTCGTTCGACGCGCCGCCGGGGTTCTCGGCGCACCACGAGCGGTGGCACATCGAGGTCTCGAGCAGCCCGGGGTCGGCGAAGGAGTACCCGATGCGATCGGCCAGAGGCGCGACCGAGGGGACCGTGTCGCTCGTGCTCAGGAGGCGTCGCCGCCCACCCGGGCGTACACGTAGTCGACGGCGTCACGGACGGTCTTGAGATCCTCGAGGTCCTCGTCCTCGATGCGGAACCCGACGGTGCGCTCTCCGATCTCCTCCTCGAGGGCCTCGACCAGCTCGATCAGCGCCAGCGAGTCGGCCTCGAGATCGTCGGCGAAGGAGTCGC
>DASVEC010000337.1:0-4689 GCA_036380755.1 Iamia sp.
CGGGACGTCCTCGCCGTACATGGCGGTCTGGCGGGCGAGGCGCCGCTGGTTCTCGTTCTCCAGCAGCGCCAGCACGAGCCCCCGCTTCGACCCGAAGTGGTAGTGGACCTGGCTCAGCGGCACCCCCGCCTCGCCCGCCACCTTGCGGGTGGACAGCCCGGCGTAGCCCTCGGCGAGCAGGCAGGCCCGCGTGGCCCCGAGGATCGCGGCGGCGCGCGCCCGGCTCTGGACCGACGGCCACACCGGCGTCAGCACCCGCAAGGTCGCCGAGGCCGCCGGCGTCCCCCTCAGCCAGCTCCACTACCACTTCGGGTCGAAGCAGGGCCTGCTGCTCGCCGTGCTCGAGGCCGAGAACCAGCGGCTCCTCGAGCGCCAGGAGCGCATGTACTCGGCCGAGCGCCCGCTCTGGCAGCGCTACGAGCAGGCCTGCGACTTCCTCGACGAGGACCTCGAGTCGGGCTACGTGCGGGTGCTCCAGGAGATGATCGCCGAGGGGTGGACGAACGAGGCCGTGGGGGCGTCGGTCCGCGAGGTGCTGACGGGCTGGTACGCCCTGCTGACCTCGGTGGCCGAGGAGGCCGAGGCCCGCTTCGGCAGCCTCGGCCCCTTCACCGCCGCCGAGGTGGCCACCCTCATCGGCAACGCCTTCATCGGTTCCGAGGCCCTGATCCTGCTGGGCTTCGAGCGCGACGAGCTGCCCGTGCGCGCCGCCCTCCGGCGCCTGGGCGTCCTCATCCGCGAGCTGGAGCAGGAGAACGGAGACGACCATGCGCGCCCGAACCCCTGACATCGACGGCACCACCGAGCGCGACGGCGTCCGCCTCGCCTACGAGGTCTTCGGCGCCGACCACGACCCCACGGTCCTGCTGCTGCCGACCTGGTCGATCATCCCCTCGCGCTTCTGGAAGGCGCAGGTGCCGTACCTCGCCCGCCACCATCGGGTGGTCACCTTCGACGGGCGGGGGTGCGGCCGGTCCGACCGGCCCGAGGGGGCGTCGGCCTACACCGATGCGCAGTTCGCCGACGACGCCGCCGCCGTCATGGACGCCACCGGCACCGAGCGGGCCGTCGTCGTCGGGCTCTCGTGCGGCGCCTCGTACGGCGTCCACCTGGCCGCCCGCCACCCCGAGCGGGTCACCGCCCTCGTCGCCATCGGCCCGGCCTGCGGCTTCCCCGTCGCCGACCCCGACCGCGAGCAGTACGTCTGGGACGGCGAGCTCGACACCACCGAGGGCTGGGCCAAGTACAACCGCCGCTACTGGCTCGAGGGCGACTACGACGACTTCCTGCGGTTCTTCTTCGGCCGCATGTTCACCGAGCCCCACTCGACCAAGCAGATCGAGGACTGCGTCGGCTGGGGCCACGAGATCTCCCCCGCGACCCTCGCCGACACCACCGCCGCCCGCCTCGGGTGCGACGGCGTCACCTGCGAGCCGCTCGAGGCCGTGTGCGCGCAGGTGCGCGGCCCGGTCGTCGTCGTCCACGGCGACGACGACCACATCCGGCCCCACGCCATCGGCGAGCGCCTGGCCGAGCTGACCGGCGGCTCCCTCGTCACCGTCGAGGGCGGCGGCCACGGGCCGCACGCACGCGACCCGGTGTTCGTCAACCGGCTGATCCGCGACGTCGTCGAGCGCACGCGGCCCGACCCGCCGGCCACGCGCACCACGTGGACCCGGGCCCGGAACCGCCAGCCCCGGGTCCTCTACCTGTCCTCGGCCATCGGCCTCGGCCACGCCCGGCGCGACGTGGCCATCGCCCGGGAGCTGCGGCGCCTCCAGCCGGACCTGCAGATCGACTGGCTCGCCCAGCACCCGGTCACTGCGGTCCTGGAGGACGCCGGCGAGACGATCCACCCGGCCTCGGCCGAGCTGGCCAGCGAGTCGGCCCACATCGAGGACGAGTGCGCCGAGCACGACCTGCACGCCTTCCAGGCCATCCGGCGCATGGACGAGATCCTGGTCAACAACTTCATGGTCTTCCACGACGTGGTCGAGGCCCAGCCCTACGACCTCGTGATCGGCGACGAGGCCTGGGAGGTCGACCACCACCTCCACGAGAACCCCGAGCTCAAGCGGTTCTCCTACGCCTGGATGACCGACTTCGTGGGGTGGCTGCCCATGCCCGACGGTGGGGACCACGAGGCCGCCCTGGCCGCCGACTACAACGCCGAGATGCTCGAGCAGCGCGCTCGCTACCGCCGGCTCCGCGACCGGTCGATCTTCGTCGGCGACCCCGAGGACGTCGTGTCCGACCGCTTCGGTCCCGGCCTCCCGACCATCGCGGAGTGGACCCGCGACGAGTTCGACTTCGCCGGCTACGTGACCGGCTTCGAGCCCGTCACCGATCGTGAGGCCCTGCGGGCCGAGCTCGGCTACCGGCCCGACGAGCAGGTCTGCGTCGTCACCGTCGGTGGCTCCGCCGTCGGCCTGCCGCTGCTGCGCCGGGTCCTGGACGCGGTGCCGGCGGTCCGGCGCCACCTCCCCGGCCTGCGGTTCCTCGTGGTCGCCGGGCCCCGCATCGATCCCGCCGCCCTGCCCCGCCGCCGCGGGGTGACGGTGCGGTCCTACGTCCCCGACCTCCACCGACACCTCGCCGCCTGCGACGTCGCCGTCGTGCAGGGCGGGCTGACGACCTGCATGGAGCTGACGGCCAACCGGCGTCCGTTCGTGTACGTGCCGCTCCGCCACCACTTCGAGCAGACGTTCCACGTCCGCCACCGGCTGGACCGGTACCGGGCCGGCCACTGCCTGCCCTACGACGAGCTCGACGCCGACACCTTGGCCAAGGCGCTCCTCGACCAGCTCGCCGGGCCGCTCGACCACCGCCCGGTCGCCACCGACGGGGCCGCCCGCGCCGCCGAGATGCTTGCCGCCCTCCTCTGAGCGAGCCGTTCCGGCCCGAGCGGGAGGGCGCCGCTCAGGCCGAGGCCCGCCGCTCCCGGGGGACGACGTTCCCCATGAGGAGGGACCGGTAGGTCTCCGCCACCTGGTCCAGGTGCTCGACGTCGGCGGTGATCGACGAGAAGAAGAAGTTGCGCTCGCCGTCGAGCACCGGGTTGCACGTGATGCGGAGGGCCGGGTGGCCCGAGCCGAAGCGGAAGCGCCGCTGGCGCACGCCCGGAAGGTCGGGCCCGTCGCGGCCCTCGAACATGGCCATCTCGACCGACGGGAACGCGGCGTCGTAGGGCAGGCGGCCCTCGGCGTCGGGCCCCGAGAGCGAGGCGGGCACGGCGGCGCCGATGTCGACCGTCTCCTGGACCCGCTCCCCCACCACCTCCAGGAGGTGCTCCAGGGGCGCGTCGGGCGCCACACCGCCCCGCATGACGACGAAGCTGTCGAAGCAGCCGATCATGCCGATCGTCTCGGGGTCGTGGCGGTCGTGGATCGTCCCGTTGATCAGGTACTCCTCGTTCCCCGTGAAGCGGGAGAAGGCCATCTGGAAGATGGTGAGGACGTACACGTAGGGCGTGACCTTGAGCTGCCGGGCGGTCCGGAGGACACCGCGCCACTCGTCCTTGGTGAGCCGGAACGTGACGTTGTTGGTGCGCTCGCCGCGCTCCCACGGCCAGGTGCCGACCGGCCGGCGGAGGTGGGCGAGGGACTGCCAGTGGTCCATGGCCCGCTCGATGACATCGGCCGGCACCGGGTTGGCGCTGACGTAGTCGAGGAACCGGACGTCGGATCCGCCCATCCCCGCCGCGGGGGTCTGGCCGGTGCGCTCGCTGTAGGTCTTGGCGATCTCCCGGGCCACGAACACGGCCGACTGCCCGTCGACCAGCGCCTCGCCCAGGAAGATCGACAGCACGCACCGCTTGGGTCCCAGGATGGCCAGGGTGGCGCGCAGCTCAGTGTCGTCGACCGCCGAGAGCGAGAAGTACTCGGTCTCGGCCGTGGCCCGGGCCCGCTCCAGCTTCTCGCCCCGGGTCTCGCCCTCGCCGTCGACGACCTTGAGGATGCCGGGCCGGAAGGGCTGGGCCTCCTGGAACACCTGGTCGTCGCGGGTCACGAACCGGGTCCGGAGGATCTCGTGGCGCTCCACGACCTGGTCGATGGCCGCGCTCAGGGCGACGACATCGACCTGCCCGTTGAGCTGGTACACCCAGTTGAGGAGCCCGCGGCTGGCGCTGCCATCGGCGATGGCGAGGGAGCCCCGCTGGATGGGCGAGGTGGGCCGGAGCACGGCCTCACCCCTCTGACATCGTCATCGAGTACGCCCGACGGGTGTCGAACCCGCGTCTTTGGATTACTAGTCCAACGCTCTGACCAGGTTGAGCTACAGGCGCTTGTTGGCTGTCCACCATCGCAGCGGCTGGGTGTCGACTGCGATCCATCCCAGTCCACCTCCAGTTCAGCGATCGCGGACAGGGCCGTGGGAACCCTTGAAGGGCTCCCGGGCGGCGCCCATAGTGGCACGGCTCAATGTTGCCAAACATGCGCGATCCCAACATTTTCTTTGGCAGTTTCCGTCAGAAGTGGCGAGGGAGGGGGCCTGACCTCGGCCTCGCCGGTGAAGACGACGGCCCGATGCACCGATCGCGCATCAACTGCAATACACGATGGTCGATGATGCGCCTCGTCCGCTCCTCATTCTGGGGCGGCAACACCCGATCATCCGTGTGGGATCAGAGACTTCAGGTGCTGGAGACGACGGCAGTGGACGACACCCGAGAGATCAACGATCTGGCGA
>DASVEC010000338.1:0-4801 GCA_036380755.1 Iamia sp.
TCCAGATGTGCGACGCCCTCGGCGCCGCCCACCAGGCCGGCATCCTCCACCGCGACATCAAGCCGGCCAACGTCCTGACCTCGCGCATCGGCGACTACAAGCTGGCCGACTTCGGGATCGCCCGCTTCGGCGACACCCAGCGCACCGCCACCGGGGTCATCACCGGCACCGTCGCCTACACCGCCCCCGAGGTGCTCCGCGGCGCCCGGGCCTCGGCGGCCAGCGACATCTACGCCCTCGGCGCCATGCTCTGCGCCGTCACCACCGGCAAGACCCCCTTCGTCAAGGAGGCGGACGAGTCGGTCGTCGCCATCATGTACCGGGTCAACACCGAGGACCCGCCGCCGTTCGACGGCTTCGACGTCCCCGACGACCTCGGTCTCCTCATCCACACCCTGATGGACAAGGACCCCGAGAAGCGGCCCGCCTCGGCCCTCGAGGTGGCCCAGTGGGCCCAGCACATCCAGGAGCAGCACGGCATCGCGTCGGCCCCGCTCCACCCCGATCCCGACATGGAGCCGGGCCTGCCGGCCGCGGCGATCGCCGCCGGTGCGGCCGCGGTCGGCGCCGGTGCCGCAGCCGCGGCCGCGCCCGCGCCCGCCGCCCCCACCTCGACGCCCCCGCCCCAGACCGACGCCTACGGCCAGCCGACGGGCTACCCGTCGGCCACCCCGCCCCCCCAGCAGGCGTGGGGCCAGGGCACCCCCGCGCCGCAGACGGCCTACGGCCAGCCGTCCTACGGCGGCCCGACCGGTGGCTACGACCCCGCCACCGGCTACGCCCAGGCCCCGGCCACCGGCGCCTACGGGCCCCAGAGCGGCGCCTACGGCTACGGCCAGCAGCCGCCGGCCGAGTCCGGGGGCGCCGTCAAGGTCATCCTCATCGCTGCCGTGATCGCCCTCGTGTTCGTGGCCGTCATCATCGCCATCGCCGCCGTGGCCGGCGGCGGCGAGTCGTCGTCCGACGGCGGCACGACGACGACGGAGGCCCGGGCCACGACGACGTCCGGTGCCGAGAGCCCGACCACCACGGTCGTTGCCTCCACCGAGGTCGTCCCCACCACCACCGAGGCCACCACGACGACGGAGGCCCCCACCACCACGACGGGGGACGGCGGGTTCACCGAGGCGACCCGGCAGTCGTTCATCGACAGCTGCGTCGGCGGCGGCGGCACCGAGGCGCAGTGCACCTGCATCGTCGACGAGCTGGACGAGGTGTACACCGAGGAGGAGCTGGCGGCGCTGAACGAGGAGACGTCGGCCGGCAGCCTGCCCCCGGAGCTCGAGGGCATCGTCCTCGGCTGCGCCTGACGGCGAACTCGCCGTTGGCCGAGCCCGCCGGGCGGCCATGCTGACCGGGTGGAGCTGACCTACCGCGTCCCCGAGCCCGACGAGCTGGAGGCGTTCTTCCGCCCCGTCCTGCGCGGCTTCGGCAACCCCGCCCCGACCGCGGAGAACATCGCCGACGAGCGGATGCTGTGGGAGCCCGCCCGCAGCCTGGGCGCCCGCGACGGCGACGACTGGGTCGGGGGCACCGGCGCCTTCACCATGGACCTCACCCTCCCCGGGGGCGCCGTCGTCCCCGCCGCCGGCGTGACCATGGTCGGGGTGGCCTCCACCCATCGCCGGCGCGGCATCCTCACCGAGCTGATGCGGCGCCAGCTCGACGACGTCGCCGCCGGGCCCGAGCCCGTCGCCATCCTCACCGCCTCCGAGTCCGTGATCTACGGCCGCTTCGGCTACGGCCTCGCCTCCCGGGGCGTGCGCCAGCGCCTCGCCGTCGGCCACGCCCGACTGCGCCCCGACGCCCCGGTGGCCGGCGGCCGGCTGCGGCTGATGACCATCGACGAGGCGCGCGTCGCCCTCCCCGACGCCTACGAGCGGATCCGCCCCGGTCGGCCCGGCTGGGTCCGGCGGTCCGAGGCGTGGTGGGAGACCCACGTCTTCCTCGACCGGCCCGACGACCGCGACGGCGCCACTGCGCTGTTCGTGCTCGCCCACCACGGTGACGACGACGCCGTCGACGGGTGGGCGACCTACCGGGTGGCCATCGACTGGCGGGACCGCCTGCCGGCCAGCCGTCTGGTCGTGCAGGACATCGCCGCCGTCGACGACGCCGTGCAGCTGGCCCTGTGGCAGGGGCTGATCGACGTCGACCTGTCGGTGGAGGTCGACGCCCTGCACGTCGCGGTCGACGACCCGCTCCCGTGGGCGGTGGCCGATCCCCGCCGGGTCCGCACCTCCGAGCTGACGGACTGGCTGTGGCTGCGCATCCTCGACGTCCCCGCCGCCCTCGGGCCCCGCCGCTGGGGTGCCGCCGGGCGGGTCGTGCTCGACGTGGTCGACCGCTTCCGCCCGGTGTCGGGTGGTCGCTTCGCCGTCGAGGCCGGCCCGGACGGGGACGGTGCCGTCAGCGCCACCGACGACCCCGCCGACCTCGTGCTGGGAGCCGAGGAGCTCGGCGCGGTGGCGCTCGGCGGCGTGGCCCCGTCGGTCCTCGCCCGCGCCGGCCGGATCGTCGAGGTCGGCCCCGGCGCCCTGGTCGTGGCCGACGCCCTCTTCCGCGCCGAGCGCGCCCCCCACTGCGCCACCATGTTCTGAGGGGCCGGCGACCGCCCCGGGGTCAGACCGGCAGGCCGCAGGTGCTGGTGGCCGGTCGGCCGGCGAAGCGGGCGGCGAGGAACTCCATGGCCAGGGGGAAGCCCTCCACCATGGCGGTGACGTGCTCGGCCACCGGCAGGGTCACGAAGGTGACCGCCGCGCCCCGCGCGCACCAGCGGTCCCGGGTCGCGGCGGCCTGGTCGTAGGGCACGAGCTCGTCGAGGAGGCCGTGGTACTGGAACACCGGCGCCGCCGGGCGGGTCCCGCCCAGACGGCTGGCGCCGAGCCGCTCGCGCCAGACGGCCGTCGCCAGCGGGTCGCGGGTGACGTAGTCGGCGCGGTGGGTGAACGCCGCGCCGACCAGACCCGAGGCGCCCTCGGCGCTGGCGAGGCAGAGCGCCTTCGAGCGGGCGATCAGATCCCGGCCGCGGTCGTTCAGGTACGAGGCCAGCTTCAGGTCCGGATAGGCGGTGTCGAAGCCGACGGCGGCCATCAGGGCCAGGGCGACCCACGCACCGCCGTCGACGAAGTCGGCCACGGCGATCAGGTCGCCGGGCACGCCGCCGGGGGCGATGCCGGCCACCTGCAGGTCGGGGGCGTACGAGCGGGCCAGCTGGCCGGCCCACCCCGCGGCCCCGCCACCCTGGGAGTAGCCCATGATCCCCACCGGTCCGGAGCGGGACAGGCCGGTGCCGGGCAGGCGCTGGGCGGCCCGGGCGGCGTCGAGCACGGCCCGGCCCTGCGCCGGCCCGACGGTGTAGGTGTGCGTGCCGGGTGTGCCCAGGCCCTGGTAGTCGGTGACGGCGACGGCCCAGCCCCGGGCGAGGAGGGCGGCGATGGTGGCGCCCTCGTAGTCGCTCCCCTGCGAGAGGGTGTAGCTGGGGGCGCACGGGTCGCCCAGGCCTCGCGTGCCCACCGCGTAGGTCACGAGGGGACGATGGCCGCCGCCGGTCCACGCCGCGGTCGGCACGAGGACGGTGCCCGAGGTGGCGATGGCCGCCCCCTTGGCGTCCTGGGACCGGTACAGCACCTGCCAGGACCGGACCCCGGGGACGGGTGTCCGGGCGACCGGGTCGAGGGTGAACGTGCTCGGCCGGCTGCGGATGACGGCGCCCGGGCTGCCGGCCGGCAGTGGGCGGGGCGGCTGGTAGAAGACGTCTTGGTCCGGGGTGGGCTGGCAGGCGGTCGCCCCCACCAGGGCGAGGGCGGCCACGGCGAGGGCGGCGGCCCGGTGTCGGGTGCGCATCCCGGGCTGTTCGACGTCGGGGGGTGAGGTCCTAGGGGTGGTCGGCGCCGAGCACGGCCCACTCGCCCCGCTGGAAGCGGCGGAGGAGGGGACCCAGGCGGGCCAGGAACAGGAGGCCGAGGGCGGCCCACAGCCAGCCGATCGGCGCGTCGGTCACGACGACGGCCACGGCGCAGGGGACGAACACGAGGGCGGCGCCGACCATGGCCCGGGCCAGGTAGCGGAGGTCGCCGGCGCCGATGAGGATCCCGTCCAGGGCGAACACCACCCCGGCGGGCACCTGGAGCACGGCCACCCACAGGAGGAGGTCGGCGGCCAGGGCCTCGACCGCGGCGTCGTCGGTGAAGACCCCGGCCAGGGGATGACGGACCAGGGCGAGGACGAGCCCGGTCACGACGCCGGCCCCGCCGCCCCACACGAGGATGCGACGCCCGGTGGCGCGCGCTCGGGCCGCGGCGCCGGCCCCCAGGTCCGTGCCCACGAGCGACTGGCCGGCGATCGCCAGGGCGTCGAGCGACAGCGAGAGGAAGGTCAGGACCTCGAACGCCACCTGGTGGGCGGCGAGGGGCACGACACCGAGCCGGGCGGCGACGGCGGTCGAGGCTCCCAGCGCCAGGCGCAGGGCGGCGGTGCGGACGAGGAGGTCACGGCCGATCGTCGCCAGCCGGCGGAGGGCGGCCCGGTCGGGGCGCAGCCCGGCGCCGGTCCGGCGGGCCCCGCCCACCACCTTGGCCAGGTAGACGGCGGCGCCGCCGGTCTGGGCGAGCACCGTGGCGAGGGCCGAGGCGCCGATGCCCCGGTCGAAGCCCTCGATCAGCACGACCTGGATCACCAGGTTGGCGATCGACGTGGTCACGGCGACGACCAGGGGCGTGCGGGCGTCCTGGATCCCCCTCAGGTAGCCGGTCCCGGCCATGGTCACGAGGAGGGCGGGCAGGCCGAGGAGCGAGATGCG
>DASVEC010000339.1:0-19737 GCA_036380755.1 Iamia sp.
ACCAGGTTGTAGCCGTAGGACGTCGGGGCCTCGCCGGCGCAGACGTCGGTGCCGTCGGGCCCACCCAGGACGGCGGTGGCGGACAGCCGGGTCTGGCCGCCGGCCTCGGTCGTGATGATGGGATCGGCGCCGTCCGCCTGGGGCGACACCGTCACGCCGTGCACCGACAGCACCCCGGCGTTGGTCACGAACGGCGCATTGGTGGCGATGACGTGGGCGTTGCTGACCAGGGCGGCTCCGGTGGCGCCGACCTCGACGATCGGCTCGACCTCGCCGGGCCCGGCGGCGGCGCCGCCGATGATGACCCGGCGGGCGAGGAACGTGCCGTCCACCTCGACCCGCCCGAGCAGGGCGTCGGTGACCGTGAGCTGGGCGCCCTCGGCCACGATCCACGTGGTCCAGAAGAGTGCCTGGGCAGCCTCGTCGCCGGCCACCACGTCGATGGTCCCGGTCACGGTCAGCTCCAGGTCCGGCACCGTGCCGCCGGTCATCTCGATGGTGGTGCGGGTGGCCAGTGCGTTGGCCTCCTCGACCGCGGCCTGCAAGGAGCAGAGGTCCCCGGCGGTGGCGCAGACGCCGTTGCCGGGGGCGGCGTCGGCGCCGGCGGCGTCGGGATCGACGGTGAAGACCGGAGGCGGGAGCGGCGGCTCGCAGGCGGTGGCGCCCGTGGCCAGCAGGGCACAGGCCGCCAGCGCGAGGGCGACGCGCCGGGGTCGGGTGGTCAGGGGGGTCCGCATGGTCTCTCCTCGCCGGGGCGCCGTCCCGTCGGGCGCCGTGCGGGGACCCCGTCGGCGTCCCGACGCAGATAGTGAGGATTCGAGCCCGGAGAGTGGTTACATCGGAGGGGGTCCTGGTCAGTCGGAGGGAGCGGGCGGGTTCCAGCGCTCGACGACCGGGGTCTCCCGCTCCCAGCCGAGGAGCCCCCAGCCGCCGGGGTCGAGGGTGAGGTGACGCCCGGTCACCGCCGGCAGGCCCAGCCAGCGCACGGCCAGGATGCGGAGCAGGTGGGCGTGGGCGACCAGCACGACGGTGCCCTCGAGGGTGCGGGCCCGCTCGATCACCCGGTCGACCCGCAGCCCGACGTCGGCGGCGGTCTCGCCGTCGGGCGCCGGGGCGTCCCAGACCGTCCAGTCCGGCTGCTCGGTCCGGATCTCGGCCGTCGTCCGGCCCTCGGCCGTCCCGTAGTCCCACTCGAGGAGGTCGTCGACGACCTCGTCGACGGCGAGACCGGCCAGCTCGGCCGTGCGCCGGGCCCGGGCCAGCGGGCTGGACCACACCGCCACCACGTCGTCGAGCGGCAGCCGGCCCCGCAGGGCGGTGGCCCGGCGCTCGCCGTCGGCGTTCAAGGGGACGTCGGTGCGACCGGTGTGGCGCCGCTGGGCGGCCCAGTCGGTGTCGCCGTGCCGGACGATCAGCAGCCGGGCGCCGGTCACGCGCCGAAGGCGGCGGCCGCGTCGCGGTGGCGGAACGGGGGAAGGCCGGGGTCGGGGACACCGTGGTCGAGGACGTGACGGGCGCCCTGCACGAGGGCGCCGTAGGCGGCGCTCGACAGGCCGCTGCCGAGCGACACCCGCCGCACGCCGGCCTCGGTCATCTCCGGCACCGACAGCCCGCCGGGGAAGAGGATGCAGTTCACCGCCGTGCCCGTCTCGGCCACGATGCGCGCCGTCTGGGCGGCGTCGAACAGACCCGGGGCGTAGACGACCTCGGCCCCGGCATCGCCATAGGCGACCAGCCGCTCGATGGTGGCGTCGAGGTCGTCGACGCCGTGCAGGTGGTGCTCGCAGCGGGCGGTCAGGACCATCCCGGCGTCGGCCGCCGCCCCCACCGCGGCCTCGACCCGGGCCACCGCCTCCGGGAGCGGGGTGATGGCGTCGGCGCCGGGGTCCCAGTCCTCGATCGAGCAGCCCGACGCCCCGGCCTCGGCCAGCAGCCGCACCGTCTCGGCCACGCCGGCGGGGTCGTCGGCGAAGCACCGCTCGGCGTCGACGTGGAGGGGCAGGTCGGTGGCCGGCGCCAGATCGGCCACGTGGGCCAGGAGGGTGTCGCGGTCGATGCCCATGTCCATCTCGCCGCGGCTGTTGGCCAGCCCCGCGCTGGTGGTGGCCAGGGCCTGGAACCCGAGGCTGGCCAGGAGGCGCGCCGAGCCCCGGTCGAACGGGTTGGGGATGACGAAGGTGCCTTGGCGATGCAGCTCACGGAGGCGGTCACGGCGGGCGGTGGGGTCCATCCGCCGAGCATCGCATGACCCTGTGACAGTGAGAGGCCGGTACGGTCGGAGATCGTGCGCTCCGCCCGGGTGATCCCCTGTCTCGACGTCACCGGTGGGCGCGTGGTCAAGGGCACCAACTTCGTGGGTCTCCGGGACGCCGGCGACCCGGTCGAGCTGGCCGCCCGCTACGACGCCGAGGGTGCCGACGAGCTGGTCTTCCTCGACATCACCGCCAGCTCCGACGAGCGCGACACGATGGTCGAGGTCGTGGCCCGCACCGCCGAGGAGGTCTTCATCCCCCTCACCGTCGGGGGCGGCATCCGCACCGCCGAGGACGCCCGCCGCATGCTCCGGGCCGGCGCCGACAAGGTCTCGCTCAACACCGCGGCGATCGTCCGGCCCGAGGCCGTCACCGAGGTCGCCACCGAGTTCGGCTCGCAGTGCGCGGTGGTCGCCATCGACGCCCGGCGCCGGGTGGCCGACGACCCCTCCGCCGGCTGGGGCGTCTACACCCACGGCGGGCGCAACCCCACCGAGCTCGATGCCGTCGAGTGGGCGATCGAGGCGGTGGCGCGGGGCGCCGGGGAGATCCTGCTCACCTCGATGGACCGCGACGGCACCCGCGACGGCTTCGACGTCGAGCTGACCCGGGCGGTCAGCGACGCCGTCACCGTGCCGGTGATCGCCAGCGGCGGCGTGGGCACCCTCGACCACCTGGTCGACGGTGTGCTGCAGGGCGGGGCCGACGCCGTCCTGGCCGCGTCGATCTTCCACTGGGCCGAGCACTCGGTCGCCGAGGCCAAGGCGGTCATGGCCGCGGCCGGCATCACGGTGCGCCCGTCGGCGTGACCACCCGATCCTTCTGGGCGATCGTCCTGGCGGCCACGGCGCTGGCGGTGGGTGTGCGGCTGGCCTACACGGCCGGGTCGACGGTGCCATCCGAGCCCGGATTCCTCGTCAGCTACGACCCGATCTACTACCACCAGCAGGCGCGGGCGGTGGCCGACGGGCACGGGTTCGTCGCGCCCTACCGCACCGACGGCGCCCCCAGCGCCGACCACCCACCCCTGCTCGTGCTGGTGCTGGCCGCGGCCTCGAAGCTGGGTCTGTCGTCCTTCGGCGCCCACCGGGCCATCACCGCCCTGATCGGGGCTGGCGTCGTGCCTCTGCTGGCGCTCCTGGCCCGTCGCCTCGCCGGCGAGCGGGCCGGGCTGATCGCCGCCGGCCTGGCGGCCGTCGTCCCGATCCTCTGGGCCAACGACGGCCAGCTCATGCCCGAGCCGCTCTACGCCGTCCTCGTCGCCGCCGCCCTCCTCGTCGCCCACCACATCTGGGACACCGGCACCCTGCGAACTCGGGGGAGTAAGCGCCCAGAACTGGGCGCCTACTCCCCCGAGTTCGGGGGGGTGGTGGCGTCGGCTGCACTGCTGGGGGCGCTGATCGGGCTCGCCGGGCTGGCCCGGGGGGAGGGGTTGCTGCTGCTCGGGTTCACGGTCGTGCCGCTGGCGCTGTTGGCTCCGGCCCTGGCCGGCTGGCGGGCCCGCCTGGCGGTGGTCGCGGTGGCGACGGTCGCCTGCGGCATCGTGCTGGCTCCGTGGCTCGCCTACAACGCCTCGCGCTTCGAGGAGCGGGTGCTGGTGTCGAGCTCGGCCGACTCGGCCTTCGCCGGGGCCAACTGCGACACCACCTACTCCGGCCCCGGCCTGGGCGGGTGGACCTCGGACTGCTTCGCCCGCCACTCGAACCAGACCTTGGAGGAGTCCGTCTTCTCGTCCCGGCTGCGGGCCGACGCCCGGGCCTACGTCGGCGACCACCAGACGGAGCTGCCCAAGGTGGCCGCGGCCCGGGTCGGGCGCCTATGGGGTGTGTTCCGCACGACCCAGGGCGTCGACCTGGACGAGCTCCAGAACCGGCCCCGGCCGGTGAGCTGGGCCGGTCTGGCCACCCTCGCCGTGCTGGTGCCACTCGCCGTCGCCGGTGCGATCCGGCTGCGGCGCACCGGGCGGCCGGTCGTGCTGCTGGCGGCGATGCCGGCGATGGTCACGGTCGTGGCCGCGCTGTTCTACGGCAACCCCCGCTTCCGCGTCCCTGCCGATCTCGCCCTCGTCGTCCTGGCCGCGGTGGCCGTAGCCTCGGTGGGTGGCCGAGAAGCTCCCGATCAAGATGCTCAACGACCGCGTCCTGGTCCGGGCCCAGAGCGAGGGTGAGCGCAGCAGCCGGGGTGGGATCCTCATCCCGGCCACGGCCCAGACCTCCAAGCGCCTGGCGTGGGCCGAGGTGGTCGCGGCGGGGCCCAACGTCCGCTCGATGGAGATCGGCGACCACGTCCTGTTCAACCCCGAGGACCGCTACGAGGTCGAGGTCCGGGGTGAGGACTTCGTGATCCTCCGCGAGCGGGACGTCCACGCCGTCGCCTCCGAGCGCCTCGAGGAATCGTCGACCGGCCTCTACCTCTGAGATCGGTAACGTCGCCCCGATGCCCGCCGCCACCCCGATCGAGGTCCGTCCCGAGGACCTGGCCCAGATCCGCTACGACGCCGACGGCCTCGTGCCCGCCATCGTCCAGGAGCACGGCACCGGCGCGGTCCTGATGCTGGGCTGGATGAACGAGGCCACCTTGCGCCGCACCCTGACCGAGGGCCGCTCGGTGTTCTGGAGCCGTTCCCGCCAGGAGGAGTGGCGCAAGGGCGACACCTCCGGCGACCGCCAGTGGGTGCGCGAGGTCCGGTACGACTGCGACGGCGACACCCTTCTGCTCGTCGTCGAGCAGGAGGGTGCCGGTGCCTGCCACACCGGCGCCCACAGCTGCTTCTTCCGCTCGTTCGGCACCTAGGGGGACGCATGCCGATCACGCCCGACCGGGCCACCTTCCGCACGCTGGCGCGCGACCACACCGTCGTCCCCGTGTGGCGCGAGCTGCTGGCCGACCAGGTCACCCCCGTGGCCATCTTCGAGCGGCTCTGCCCCGACGACGAGCCCGGCTTCCTGCTCGAGTCGGTCGAGCACGGCGAGCGGTGGGGCCGCTGGTCCTTCGTCGGCCGCCGGCCCGTCGCCACCCTCGTGGCCCACGGCCGCGACGTCAGCGTCGAGGGCGCCGACGCCGGCACCGTCGCCGCCGTCACCTCCGACCTGCCCCTCGACGAGGGGATCCTCGCCGCCGTCGACGCCCTGCTGGCCCGGGCCAAGACGCCCGAGGGCCTCGGGCTCCCGCCCCTGCACGGCGGGCTGCTCGGCTACCTCGGCTACGACGTCGTGCGCGAGGTCGAGCACCTGCCCGACGTCCCCGACGACCAGCACGACCTGCCCGACGCGGTGATGTCGATCATCGGCGAGATCGCCGCCTTCGACCACTGGCGCCAGCGGGTCACCCTGATCGCCAACGCCCTGGTGCCGCCCCGGGCCAGCGACCGTCAGGTCGACGCCGCCTACGACGCCGCCCTCGAGCGTCTCGACCAGCTGGCCCGCGACGGCGCCCGGCCCAACGACGAGCCGCTGCTCGACCCGCCCGACCCCTCCGACGAGCTGCCCCAGGTGACCTCGACCATGGGCGGCGGGCTCTACGAGGCCGCGGTCGAGACGGCCAAGGAGCACATCCTCGCCGGCGACATCTTCCAGGTCGTGCTGGCCCAGCGCTTCGACCTCCAGCTCGACGCCGATCCCTTCGACGTCTACCGGGTCCTGCGTCAGGTCAACCCCAGCCCGTACATGTACTTCGTGCGCCACCCCGAGGTGTCGCTGGTCGGTGCCTCGCCCGAGCCGCTCGTGCGCCTGCGCGACGGCAAGGTGATCTCCCGTCCCATCGCCGGCACCCGCTACCGGGGCCGCACCGAGGAGGAGGACCGCCGCCTCGGTGCCGAGCTGGCCGAGCACCCCAAGGAGATCGCCGAGCACGTGATGCTGGTCGACCTGGCCCGCAACGACGTGGGGCGCGTCGTGAGCTACGGCACCTGCCAGGTCGACGAGATGATGACGCTCGAGCGCTACAGCCACGTCATGCACCTCACGTCGCAGGTGTCGGGCGAGCTGGCGGACGGGCGCACGCCGATCGACGTCCTGCGGGCCACCATCCCGGCCGGCACCCTCACCGGCGCGCCCAAGGTGCGGGCCATGGAGATCATCGACGCCCTCGAGCCGGCCAAGCGGGGGCCCTACGGCGGCGTCGTCGGCTACGTCGACTTCGGTGGCGCCATCGACACGGCGATCGCCATCCGCACCATGATCTGCCGCCCCGACGGCCGGGCGTCGGTCCAGGCCGGTGCCGGCATCGTCGCCGACTCGGTGCCCGAGCACGAGGACCTCGAGTGCCACAACAAGGCCCGCGCCCTCCTGGCCGCGGTGCCGGCGGCACGGCGCATGACCGCGGCACGGCGGATCCACGCCGGCACACTGCGGGCATGAGCGTCACCGTCACCGTCACCCGGACCACGCGCGACGTCGTCACGGTGTCCGGGCCGGACGCCGTCGCCTACCTCCAGGGCCAGCTGAGCCAGGAGATCGCCGGTCTGGCCGTGGGCGACTCCGCCCTCTCGTTCGTCCTCCAGCCCCAGGGCAAGGTCGACACCTGGCTCCGGGTCGACCGGGCCGGGCCCGAGACCCTGCGCCTCGACACCGATGCGGGGTCGGGCGCGGGCCTGGTGGCGCGCCTCGAGCGGTTCAAGCTGCGCACGAAGGTCGAGATCGAGCTGGCCGAGGCCGTGCCCGTGCTGGCCGTTCGGGGCGCCGAGGTGCTCGACGGCGTGCCCTGCGGCTGGCCCGAGGTGGTCGGCTCGGACGTGTTCGACCCCGATCCGGCGGCGCTGCCCACTGACCTGCCGGTCGACGCCCGCCCGCTCGACCTCATCGGGTACGAGATCCTGCGGATCCGGGCCGGCGTGCCCCGCATGGGCGCCGAGATCACGCCCGACACCATCCCCGCCGAGCTGGGCCAGTGGGTCATCGACGCCTCGGTCAGCTTCACCAAGGGCTGCTACACCGGCCAGGAGCTGGTCGCCCGGATCGACAGTCGGGGCGGCAACGTCCCCCGCCACCTGCGCGGCCTCGTGGGCGACGGCCTGGCCGCCGGCGCGGTCGTCACGGCGGGCGACGGCAAGGAGGTCGGCGTCGTCACCAGCGCCGCCGCCGACGTCGCCCTCGCCGTCCTCCACCGGAGCGTCGAGGTCCCCTCGTCGGTGACGGTCGCCGGCGCCGAGGCCCAGGCCGTTGCCCTCCCGATCCCCTGACCGGACCCGGCCCCGCATCGCCGCGGGGTACTGGCTCACGGTCCTCGTGGCCCTGCTCCTGTTCCTCGCCGCCCCCGTCGTCGGCTGGCTGGTGGCCGCGGCCGAGGACCCGGGGGACCCGGGAGACCCGGACCACCCCAGGGCGTCGGGCGTGCTCGGGGTGATGGTCTGGACCGCAGCCTTCATGGTCCTGATGCTCGTCGTGGCCGTCGTCGCCCCGATCCTGGGCTGGATCGCCGCCCGCCTCGATGGCCGCACGATCGCTCGCACCGGACGCCCGGCGCGGGGGCCCGATGGCGCGGCCCTCCGCGCCGCCCGGGACACCGCCGCCACCCGCCACCGCTAGCGCGGGGCCGACCTACGATCGGTCGGTGACCCCCGTCGTCGTGCCCGGCCTGCCGCTGAAGGCGTTCGAGCGGCTGGGCCCGGCCGACCTGGCGGTGGTCGAGACGGGCGATCCGACGGCACCGACGGTGGTGTTCCTCCACGGCTTCCCGACCCACAGCGTGCTGTGGCGCCGGGTCACCCGCCGACTCGACGACCTCCACACGCTGGCCCCCGACCTGCTGGGCCTGGGCGACACGGTCGTCTCGCCCTACGAGGACTTCGGCGCCCCCATGCAGGCCGACCTCCTGCTCGACTGGCTCGACCGCCGGGGCATCGAGCGGGCGGTGCTCGTCGGTCACGAGCAGGGCGGGGCCGTCGCCCAGCAGATCGTCGCCAACCACCCCGAGCGGGTCGCCGGGCTGGTGCTGGTGGCCACGGTGGCCTACGACAACTGGCCCATCGCCCTCGCCGCCCAGGTCATGCGGCTGGCCCGCACCCCGGGGGCCGACGTGCTGGCCTACGCCCTCGACCTGCCCCGCCGGCTCGGCGCCAACGCCCTCCTCGGCTTCGGGCGGGCCGTCTACGACGCCCGGACCCTCGACCCCGACGTCATCGACGAGTACCTGCGCCCGCTGCTCACCACCGAGGGCCGGGAGCGGGCCCGGCGCTTCCTCCTGGCCGGCGACGACCGGGTCACGTTGGAGTGCGTCCCCGGCCTGCGGGCCTACGACGGTCCGGCGGCGGTCGTGTGGGGCGCCGACGACGCCTTCCTCTCACCGTCGTGGGGGGCCCGGCTGGTCGACGACCTCGCCGGTGCCTCCGCCCTCACCCTCGTGCCGTTCTGCGGCCACCTCGTCCCGGAGGAGGCCCCGGAACCCGTCGCCGACGCCGTGCGCGACGTGGTGTCCCGTGGCTAGCAAGACCCACTACGAGACGCTCGGCATCCCGACGGGGGCCGATCCGGCCGAGATCCGCCGGGCCTACGTCGCCCTCGCCCGCCGCTTCCACCCCGATGCCCACGCCGATCGCAGCCCGGCCGAGCAGGCCCACGCCGACCGGCGCATGCGCGACGTGAACGAGGCGTGGTCGGCGCTGTCGGACCCGGACCGGCGGCGGGCCTACGACCGGACGCTGGCCCGGGGTCGCCCCGCCGAGCCCCGCCCCCGTCCGGCGGGACGGCCGTGGACCCCGCGCCCCGACGACGACGCCTGGATGCAGGACTTCGGGTCCTGGCGGGAGGAGACCGACCTCCTGCCGCCCGACCCGCCCGGCCCCCGTCGCCCGGTCCGGCTGCTGCCCGCCGCCGTCCTCGTCGCCGCCGCGGTGGTCGGGGTGTTCGGCCTCGTCCTCTCGTCCCGCCCGACGCTCGCCGTGGCCTTCATGCTGGGCGGGATCTCCGCCGCCCTGTGGATCTGGCTCCCCCTCGTCGAGCTGGCCAAGAGCCGGAGTGCCGACCCGGACCGCTGAGCCCGCCGGGTCGTCCCCCGTTCTGATCACTGAGCGTTGCGCCCACGCGACCGTGGCTGATCAGAACGGTGCTGGCCCGGTTCTGATCAGTGAGCGTTGCGTCGACGCGACCGTGGCTGATCAGAACGGTGGCTGACCAGCCGGCGGGGTGTGGTTGCCTGGGCGGATGCCGGCCACGTACCTCGATCGGATCGTCGATGCCCACCGGGAGGCGGCCGCGGCCGACGGCCGCCGGCGGGGGGCGATCGAGGAGGCGGCCGAGAAGGCCATGGCCGACGGGCCCACCCGGGGATTCCGGGCCGCCCTGGCCGCCGACCACGCGGCCGGCCACCTCGCCGTCGTCGCCGAGATCAAGCGCCGCTCGCCGTCCAAGGGCGACCTGGCCCCCGACTTGGTGGCCGGCCGGGTGGCGGAGGCCTACGCCGAGGGCGGGGCGGCGGCCCTGTCGGTGCTCACCGACGCCGACTTCTTCGGCGGCTCGCCCGCCGACCTGCGCGAGGCACGGGGCGCCGTCGAGGTGCCGGTGCTGCGCAAGGACTTCACGGTCGTCGAGGCCGACGTCCTCGACGCCCGGGCCATGGGCGCCGACGCCGTCCTCCTGATCGTGGCCGCCCTCGACGACGCCGAGCTGGCCGACTTCCGGGCCCTCGGGGCCGAGCTCGGCCTCGACGTCCTGGTCGAGGCGCACGACGAGCGCGAGGTCGAGCGGGCGCTCGAGGCCGGCGCCGACCTGATCGGCGTCAACCAGCGCGACCTGGTCACCTTCGAGGTCGACACCGCCCGGGCCGTCCGCGTCGCCCCCGAGATCCCCGAGGGCGTCGTCCGCGTCGCCGAGTCCGGCGTCCGCGGCCCCGACGACGCCCGCCGCCTCGCCGACGCCGGCTACCACGCCGTCCTCGTCGGCGAGTCCGTCGTCACCGACGCCGACCGCTCCGCCGCGGTGAAGAACCTCCGCGCCGCCCGCGCGGACCTCCCGTAGCATCGCATCGTGTTCGTGAAGATCTGTGGGGTGACCAGCGAGGAGGACGCTCTGCTGGCGGTGGCGATGGACGCCGACGCGGTCGGGTTCAACTTCGTCAGCGGATCGCCGCGCCAGATCGCCCCGCAGGCGGCGCGCGACATCGCCCGGCGGCTGCCGGCCGAGGCGCTCACCGTGGGCATCTTCCGGGACGAGGCCCCCGAGCGGGTCGTGTCGATCGTCAACGAGACCGGGCTCCGCGGGGCGCAGCTCCACGGTCGCGAGTCGATCGAGGCCACCCGCTACGTCGCCGCCCGGGTCCCCTTCGTCATCAAGGCCTTCCGGGCCGACGACCCCGCCCTGGCCCGGGCCGACGAGTACGGCGCCCAGGTGGTCATGCTCGACGGCGCCCGTCCCGGCAGCGGCGAGACGTGGGACTGGGATCTGGCCGCCGCCGTGCCCCCCGGGTCGAGGGTCCTCCTGGCCGGCGGGCTGTCCCCCGAGAACGTGGCCGATGCCGTGCAGGCCGTCCGCCCCTGGGGCGTCGACGTCGCCTCCGGGGTCGAGCGCTCCGGCGGCGCTCCCGGCGGCCGCAAGGACCCCCGCAAGGTCCGCCTCTTCGTCGCCAACGCCCGGGCCGCCGCCCCCGAGCCGGTGCCCGGCCCCGACGCCTTCCCCTACGACTGGATCGACGACACGTGACACGTCCTCCGACCCCACCCACCACCCTGAGCGTGCCGGCTTCGCCGGCGCCGGTCGAACCGTGACCGATGCCCCCCCGGCCGAGAGCCACATGGGGGAGCCCGACACGACCGGCCGCTTCGGCCGCTTCGGCGGGCGCTTCGTGCCCGAGACCCTCATCCCGGCCCTGGCCGAGCTCGAGCAGGGCTTCCGGGACGCCTGGGCCGACCCCGGCTTCCGGGCTCGCCTCGACGGCCTGCTGAAGGACTACGCCGGCCGCCCGTCGCCCCTCACCGAGTGCGAGAACCTCTCCGAGCGGCTCGGCCTGCGCCTCCTGCTCAAGCGGGAGGACCTCAACCACACCGGCTCGCACAAGATCAACAACGTCCTGGGCCAGGCCCTCCTCGCCCAGCGCATGGGCAAGACCCGGGTCATCGCCGAGACCGGCGCCGGCCAGCACGGGGTCGCCACCGCCACCGCCGCCGCCCTGCTCGACCAGGAGTGCGTCGTCTACATGGGCGAGGTCGACATGGAGCGCCAGGCGCTCAACGTCTTCCGCATGCGCCTCCTCGGCGCCGAGGTCCGGCCCGCCCTCACCGGCAGCCGCACCCTCAAGGACGCCGTCAACGAGGCCATGCGCGACTGGGTCGCCACCGTCGAGACGACGCACTACTGCCTGGGCTCGGTCATGGGCCCGCACCCGTACCCGTGGATGGTGCGCGAGCTCCACCGGGTGCTGGGCGCCGAGGCCCGCGAGCAGTGCCGGGCCCTCACCGGCGCCGATCCCGACGTCGCCGTGGCCTGCGTCGGCGGCGGATCCAACGCCGCCGGGCTGTTCTCCGGCTTCGCCGACACGCCCACCCGCCTCGTCGGCGCCGAGCCGGCCGGTGGAGCCGCCGTGGGCCGGGGCGTGCCCGGCGTGGTCCACGGCTCGAAGTCGTACCTCATGCAGGACGAGTGGGGGCAGGTCCTGGAGGCCGAGTCGATCTCGGCCGGCCTCGACTACCCCGGCATCGGTCCCGAGCACGCCCACCTGGCCGACACCGGCCGGGCCGAGTACTTCCCGGTCAGCGACGAGGAGGTCGTCGACGCCTTCGTCACGCTCAGCCGGAGCGAGGGCATCATCCCGGCGCTGGAGTCGGCCCACGCCCTGGCGTGGGTCATCCGCGAGCGGGCGTCGCTGCAGGGCCAGACCGTGGTGCTGTGCCTGTCGGGCCGGGGCGACAAGGACGTCGAGCAGGTCTCGACGCTGCTCGGCCCGAACGCCGGCTCCGATCGGGGCCTGCGGTGAAGGCCCCCGACGGCTTCCTCGAATCGCATCTGCGGGCCCGGCGCGACAGCGGCGCCAAGCTCCTCGTGCCCTACATCACCGGTGGCATCGACCCCCGCTGGGTCGACCTGGTCCGGTCGGCCGCCGACGCCGGGGCCGACGCCATCGAGATCGGCATCCCCTTCAGCGACCCGGTGATGGACGGTCCGACGATCCAGGCCGCCTCGGAGAAGGCGCTGGCCACCGGCGCCACCCCGGCCTCGATCCTCGACGACGTCAGCGCCGCCGACGTCGATGTGCCGCTCGTCGTCATGACCTACTTCAACATCGGCTTCAAGATGGGCGTCGAGCGCTTCGCCTCCGAGGCCCGGGCCGCCGGCATCTCGGGGATGATCCTCCCCGACGTCCCGCTCGAGGAGATGCCGGAGTGGGATCCGGCGGCCACCGCCGCGGGGCTCGAGACGGTGATGCTCGCCAGCCCCCTCACCCCCGAAGACCGGCTCCCGCTCCTCACCGAGCGGTCCCAGGGGTTCGTCTACGGCGTGAACCTCCTCGGAGTGACGGGCGAGCGGGCCGCCATCGGCGACCTGGCCGGCACCCTCGGCGCTCGCCTCAAGGCCACCACCGACCTGCCCGCCGTCATGGGCTTCGGCGTCTCGACCCCCGAGCAGGCGGTCGACGTGGCCCGCCACGCCGACGGCGTCGTCGTCGGCTCCGCCCTGATGCGTCGCGTCCTCGACGGCGAGGGCCCGCTCCGCGTCGGCCAGGCCATCGCCGACCTCCGCGCCGCCCTCGACGCCGGATGATCGAGCTCGCCCGCGTCGACCTCTCGGCGGGGGAGGACGAGGTGGCCCGGCGGATCGATGCCGCCTGCCGGGAGGTCGGCTTCTTCACCGTCGTCGGGCACGGGGTCGACCCCGGCCTGCAGGACCGGATGGATGCGGCGGCGCGGGCCTTCTTCGCCCGGCCCGAGGCCGAGAAGGCCCCCATCGCCATGGCCCGCGGCGGCCGGGCCTGGCGGGGCTGGTTCCCGCTCCACGGCGAGCTGACGGCGGGCGTGCCCGACCACAAGGAGGGCCTCTACTTCGGACGAGAGCTCCCGCCCGACGATCGACTGCTCCACGGGCCCAACCTGTGGCCCTCCGACGACCTGCGCATCGCCGTCACCGCCTGGATGGACGCCATGGAGGGTGTGGCCCGGGCCCTGGCCCGCGCCGTCGGCCTCGGGCTCGGTCTCGGCGCCGACTGGTTCGCCCGCCACCTCACCGCCGATCCCACCGTGCTGTTCCGCATCTTTCGCTACCCGCCGGTCGATGCGGACGGCTGGGGGGTCGCCGAGCACACCGACTACGGCCTCCTCACCCTGCTGGCCCAGGACGACCAGGGCGGGCTCCAGGTGCGGGGCCGCGACGGCTGGATCGACGTCCCGCCCGAGCCCGGCGCTCTGGTGGTCAACCTGGGCGACATGCTCGACCGCATGACCGGAGGCCGCTACCGCTCGACGCCGCACCGGGTCGTGCCCCCGTCGGGCGCCGCCGACCGGCTCAGCTTCCCGTTCTTCTTCGACCCGTCGTGGGACGCCGAGGTGCGGCCCCTCCCGCTCACCGGCGAGGCGCCGCCCGACGACGCCGCCACCCGCTGGGACGGCACCAGCCTCCGCCACCTCGACGGCACCTACGGCGAGTACCTCAGCGCCAAGGTCGCCAAGGTGTTCCCCGCCCTGGCCTCGACCGATGGCTGAGGACCCGACGCTCTACGAGTGGGCCGGCGGCACCGACGCCTTCCGCCGCCTGCTCGACGCCTTCTACGACCGGGTCGAGGCCGACGAGCTCCTCAGCCCGATGTTCCCGGGCGGCGTCACCGAGGAGCACCGGGCCCACGTCACCCTCTGGTGGTCCGAGGTCATGGGCGGCCCGCCGGCCTACACCGACCAGCTGGGCGGCTACCGCCGGATGCTCGACCACCACCGCGACCTCGGCATCACGCCCGAGCAGCGGCTCCGCTTCTCCACCTTGATGAGCGTGGCCGCGGACGACGCCGGGCTCCCGTCCGACCCGGAGTTCCGGGCCGCCTTCATGGGCTACGTCGAGTGGGGCACCCGGCTCGCGCTGTCGAACTCGGCGCCCGGCGCAGCAGTCGTCGAGGACGCGCCGGTGCCCCGCTGGGGCTGGGGCGTGGCCCCGCCGTACACACCCGGCGACTGAGGCGCCCCTACGGCTGGCTGGGGTCGAGCACCAGCTCGGCCTGGCCCCGGTGGCCGAACGGGAGGTCCTCGAGCAGGCAGACGTCGGAGCCGGGCCGGCAGATCCACATGCCGACGTCGTGCGGCTCGTCGGACCGCGCCGCGAGGGCCACCATGGTGCCGTCGGAGTGGCGGGCGACCGACGTCGGGACGAACGTCCGGTCGTCGAGCACGAAGGACTCGGACACCGTGACGTCGGGAGCTGCGTCCCGGCGGAGGGCGAGATCGAGGTGGAGCAGGGCCGGACGGCCGTCGGCGGTGGCCGTGGCGGCGACGAGGCCCCCGCCACCGTCGCTCGCCACCACCCCGGGGGTCCGCATCGAGCGACCGATGTCGACCTCGCCCCCGACGGCACCCGTGGCCAGGTCGAGGACCCGAGCCGGCGCGGGCGGGGCGCCGGGCTCGGGTGGCGTCTCGCCCGGCGCCACGCCGCTCACCATCACCCAGTCGCCCCGGGACCCGACGGCCAGCGCGGCCCCCTCGTGGGCCAGATCCCGGACCTGGCCGGGTCCGTCGAACACGACGGTGTCGCGGGCCTCGGTGTCGTCGATGTCGCGCTCGGCCAGGAGGTGGCCGCCCGCCCAGGCCCGCACGTGGTAGCCGCCGGGCGCCGGGCTCCACGTGGCACGGGTGCCGTCGGTCGTCAGCACGACCACCTCGTTGCGCCCGGGATCCTGGGCCACCGCCATCGCCAGCGATCCGTCCCGGTGCCGGGCGAAGGACGTGACCCCCTCCTGCACCACCTCGTCGGTGCCGTCGGAGTGCAGGTGGCGGAGGTCGGACCGCCTGTCCGCCTGGGACAGGTAGAAGAGGCCACCGTCGCGGTCGAGCACGGCGAGCGGGGAGCCCTGGCCGTCGCGGTCGCCCGGCGTCACGAGGGTGGTGACCTCGCCCGTGGCCAGGTCGACCAGCCCACCGTCGGTGGAGACCAGCAGCCCGGTCACCCCCAGGTCGTGGATCCGCTCGGCGGGGGTCGGCGCCTCGGTGGTCGTGGTCGCCGCCCGCTCGACCTCCTCGGGCGTGTCGGTGGACCGCACCGCGGCGACGACCACCGCCCCGAAGAGGAGGACGACGAGGACGGTGGCGGCGACGGCCAGGGGCAGGCTGGGCTCGGTCCGGGGCGCCTCCTCGGCGCGGGCCGCCACCCGCCGGGCGGCCCGGTCGTCGAGCAGCGCCGCCGCATCCCGGTGATGGGGATCGGGCTCCTCGTCGGGGGCCAGGAGCGCGGCGACCCGCTCGTCGGGGGGACGCTCGGCGAGAGCCTCCAGGGTCGTCCGGGCCGCCTCCCAGCGATCGTCGACGGGTTCCGCGAACACGACCTCGAAGGCCACGGGGCGGCGCCGGCGCCGGGCGCGGCGTGATCTCTGCGCCACCCCGTCGAGGAAGGCGACGGCGTCGTCGACGCCGGCCAGGCGGTCCGGGCGCCGCCAGGCCCACACCAGGACGTCGGCGGTGAGGTCGACACCCACGTCGACGCCGTACCGGGCCACGAGGATCCGGCGCAGGGGGACCTCGGCCCGCGCCAGCACCTCGACGACGTCCTCCCCCTCGGGCACCTAGTCCTCGTTCACGTCGATGGTGGCGATCTGCCACCCGGCCTCGGAGCGGGCCGCGGAGACGACGATGAAGGCCTCGGTCGCCCGGTTGCGGAAGGTGCACGTGCTGGTGTCGAACTCGCCGGTGTCGCAGCCCTGGACCTCGAAGCCGTCGGGGGGGACGAGGAAGAGGGCGTCGACCACGTCGCCGGGGGCGATGGCCCGGGCGCGGGCCTGGTCGCCGGTCTCCCAGGCCGCCTTCAGCTCGTTGACGGCGTCGGCGGCCTCGGTGGTGAAGGCGGTCGGGGTGCTCGGCTCGGTGCTCGCCGGTGCCGTGGTGACCGTCGTCCCGGTCGAGCCGGTGGTCTCGGAGTCGGTGCTCTCGGGCGGGATCAGCGAGGTGTCGGGATCGGAGCCGGCCGGGTCGTCGTCGCCGCCGCACCCGGCGAGCGCCAGGCCCAGGGCCAGGCCGGCGGCGAGGAGGACCGATCGGGTGGGCATCCGGGCCACGTTAGGGAGCGGCCTCGGCCTCCGGGGCGTCGAGGTGCCGGTGGAGGAAGGCGAGGGTCCGCTCCCAGGCCAGGCCGGCCGCGATCGGATCGTGGGCCGCGGCCTGGTCCTCCTCGAAGAACCAGTGACCAGTGCCGGTGTAGTGGTGCACCTCGACCTCCCGGCCGAGCACCCGGAGATCGGACTCCAGCAGGACCTTCTCGTCGTCGGTCACCAGCTCGTCGAGCTCGGGGAAGTGGGCCTGGACGGCCGCCCGGCCGGGCTCGGGGTCGAGGTCGGTGGTGCCGTAGAAGGTGACGACGGCCTGCACCAGCTCGGGCAGCCGGGTGGCGGCCCAGAGGGCCCACGAGCCGCCCATCGAGAACCCGACGATGCCGATCCCGGTGCCCGTCGTCGCCGGGAGGCCCTGGAGGGCGGACGCCGCCGACAGCACCAGCGCCGCCGCCTCGTTGGGATCCGACGCCGCCTGGAGGGCCTCGGCCTCGTCGGGGGTCGACGCCTTCTCGCCCGCGAACAGGTCCGGCGCCAGGGCCACGAAGCCGGCGTCGGCGAGCCGGTCGGCGACGCCCTTGAAGAACGGCGTCAGGCCCCACCAGGCGTGCAGCACCAGCACGCCGGGCCCCGCACCGGCGTCGGGGGCGACGACGTAGGCCGTCCCGGCGTGGCGGCGCTCGCTCATGGTTCGACCCTACGGCCCCGTACCCTGGCCCCGTGCCCGACTGCCCCCTCTGCCGCGCCGAGAAGATCACCCCCTGGTACCTCGACGACGACCTCTGCTGGATCGCCGAGTGCACCATCTGCACCGTCCCCATGGTCGTGCTGCGAGCCCACGTGAAGGAGCCCGACCCGGCGACCAAGGCCGAGCTCCACGCCCGGCTCGCCGCCGTGGTCGGCGAGCACTTCACCTTCGAGCACTACGTCGACGACGACATGCGCCAGATCCCCGACCACTACCACGCCCACGCCCGCCCGGTCGGTGGCTTCTTCGGCCACCCGGGGCTGCGCCGGGCGCCGGCCGCCGAGGCCGCGGGGGAGCAGGCCTGATGGTCCAGGTCGGCGTCCCCGATCCCAGCCGGGGCCGGCTGCCCACCGTGTTCGAGGCCGTGGGCGGGCGGGAGTTCTTCGACCGCGTGATCGACCGGTTCTACGACGCCGTCGACACCGACCCGCTGCTGCGCCCGCTGTACCCCGAGGACCTCACCGACAGCCGGCGCCACACGGCCGGCTTCTTCGCCCAGTACTGGGGCGGGGGAACGATGCAGTACTCCGACGAGCAGGGCCACCCCCGTCTCCGCATGCGGCACGTGCCCTTCGCCATCACCGAGGCCCACGCCACGGCCTGGCTGGGCCACATGCGCGCCGCCCTCGACGCCGAGGAGGACCTCCCGGCCGAGATCCGCCAGGCGATGGACGACCACATCACCACCGCCGCCGCCCATCTGGTCAACACGCCGTAGCGCCGTCTGGCATCTTGTCGGGCATGGCAATCCCTGAGCCCGGCAAGAAGGCGCCCCCGATCACCCTGCTCGACCAGAACGGCGAGAAGGTGAAGCTCACCGACCACGCCGGCCACCCCGTCCTCGTGTACTTCTACCCGAAAGCCGACACGCCCGGCTGCACCACCCAGTCGTGCGGCCTCCGCGACGTGGCCGGCGACATCGGCGACACCGTCATCATCGGCATCAGCCCCGACCAGCCGGCCAAGCTGGCCAAGTTCGACGAGAAGTACGGCCTCGGCTTCACCCTGCTGTCGGACCCGGAGCACACGGTGGACGAGCGCTACGGCGTGTGGGGCGAGAAGAAGAACTACGGCCGCACCTACATGGGCATCATCCGCTCGGCCTTCCTCGTCGGGGCCGACGGCAAGATCGTCGAGGCCTGGCCCAAGATCTCCCCCAAGGACACGCCGACCAAGCTCCTCAAGGCCTTGGAGGGCCTCGGCTGAGCCCGACCGGGGGCGAGCTGGCCGGCCTGCTGGCCGAGCCCGATCGGCTGGCGGTCGTCGCCGCCCTGGCGCTGGGCGCGACCGACGCCGCCGGCGTCGCCGGGGCCACCGGCCTCGATGGCCGCGCCGTGGCCACGGCGCTCCACCGGCTGGAGGCCGGCGGGCTGGTCGAGCGGGGCGCCGACGGCACCCTCGTGCTCCTGGCCGCGGCCTTCGGCCAGGCCGCTCGCACCGCCGCCGGCGAGGCCCCCGCGTCCGACGACCCCGGCGCCGGCCACGATGCCGAGACGGCCCGGGTGCTGCGGACCTTCGTGCGCGACGGGCGGCTCACGTCCCTGCCGACCGGGATGACCCGCAAGCGCATCCTGCTCGACGTCATCTGCCAGGACTTCGAGCCCGGCCTGCGGTTCTCGGAGCCCGAGGTCAACCTGCGCCTCCGGCGCTGGCACGACGACGTCGCCTCGCTCCGCCGCTGGCTGGTCGACCTCGGCTACCTCGACCGCAACGCCGGCGAGTACTGGCGCAGCGGGGGACCGGTGGTGGTGACCGACGGCGACTAGCTAGCGGTCGCGGAGGCCGAGGCGATCGGCGTCGCGCCGCTCGGCGTCGGTGATGATGCGGTCACGGGCCAAGGCGACGGCCGCCACGGCGGCGGCGAGGAGCACCAGCCGTCGGATCCGGCGCACGACGGGCCTCGACAGTGAGGTCGGGTCGAGCATGGCGCCGAACCTAGCGGGGTGGTGCCCGGAGCGGGATTCGAACCCGCATGCCCTTGCGGGCAGTGGATTTTGAGTCCACCGCGTCAGCCAGTTGCGCCATCCGGGCGAGCCGGTGGAGGTTAGCCGGGCCCGGCTGCACTCCCGTTCTGATCAGTGAGCGTTGCGTGGGCGCAACGTGGGCCGATCAGAACGGTGCGGCTCCCGTTCTGATCAGTGAGCGTTGCGTGGACGCAACGTGGGCTGATCAGAACGAGGCGCGGCTCACTCGTGTTGGCCGGGGCCTTGGTCGGCGTACTCGGTGAGGAAGACCTGGAGGGCGTCGAGGTCGACGGACGGGCACACCTGCTTGGTGACCCAGGCGGTGGCCACCACGGCGGCGTCGTCGGGGAGCGAGTCGGCCGGCGCCACGATGACGCCATCGCCGGCCAGGGCCTCGACGTCGGCCCGCTCGGCATCGGACAGCCCCACGTGCTGGATCAGGACGTTGCCCTCCTCCAGCAGGCCGACCTGCACCGGGGCGGCGATCGGCTCGTCCCGCACGTCCGACGTCGACGGCGCCGGCAGGTGCGGCCCCGAGGTGGGCGGGTCGGTGCGGTACTCCGGCTCCTCGGCGCCGGGCAGGACGTGGACGGACCGGCTGTCCAGTGGCTCG
>DASVEC010000340.1:0-3968 GCA_036380755.1 Iamia sp.
AGTCGCTCGTCGGCACCAGCTACCTCGACACGGACACGGCGCGCGGGCTGGGGGTGACCCTCTGGTTCGGCACCCTCGTGAGCGTCGTCGTGGTGCTGGTCCGGGCGCGCACCGCGCCGGTGGCCGGCACCTGGACCGTCGCCTTCGGCCTGCTGGGCCTGGCCCCGCTCGTCGTGTCGGGCGACGTGGCGCTGCCGCTCACCGTCGCCCTGGTGGTCTTCGGCCTGCTGTCGGACCTCATCGCCACCCGCCGGCGGCCCCACCCCGTCGCCAGCGGGGCCGCCGCCGCCGCCATGTGGGCGGCCATGTTCTCGGTGATCGGCGCCCGCGGCGACCTCCTCTGGGGCCGCGAGCTGTGGGGCGGCGTCGTCGCCACCGGCTTCCTGGTGGGCACGGCGGTCGGCGGTGCGATCCGCTGGGTCACCAGCCCACCCCGTGTCGCCCCGCGAGCCGACGTCGGCCTGTAGGCCGGTCCCCCCTCAGGGGGTCGGGCCGCCGATGGGGAGCTGGCTCAGGATCCAGCCCCAGGTGTCGACGGCGGCGTCGTCGCTCAGGTGGACGCCGTCGGGGCGCAGCCCCTCGACCAGCTCGCCCCCGTCCTCCCCGCCGCAGACCCGGGACGAGTAGGGGGCGATGGCGACGTCCGGGTGGGTGCCGAGCTGCTCCATCAGGACGGTGTTGACCCGGCGGAGGCGGTCCGGGTCGTTCTCCTCGCCGTCGGTCATGTACCAGCGATAGCAGGGGACGTCGAGCCACAGCACCGGTGCATCGGTCTGCGAGCGGATGACGCCGATGGCGGTGTCGACGGCCACCCGGTACAGCTCCTCCCAGCGCGCGCTGCCGACCTCGATCCGCTCACCGTCGACGATGGGGTCGAACACCTGGCGCAGGCCCAGCGTCACGACCACGCCGTCGGCCCCGCCGTCGAGGGCGCGGGACCACTGCTCCGGCCAGAGGGGGCAGGTCTCGTCCTGCGGCTCGAGGTGGTCGCCGAGGGCGATGACCTCGCCGAGGATGTCGCAGCCGCCGTGGTGCGCGCCGCCGACCCGGAGGGGGCTGCCCGGGGGGACGTTGCGCAGCAGGACGAACGCCTGCGAGTCGCCCAGCACGACCAGCCGGGGGGGCGGTGGGGGCACCGTCTCGCCGGGCGCGGCGGTGGCCGGATCGGGGGTCGGCGCCGGCGGGACGGTGATGACGGCGGGCTCGGCGGCCACGGTGACCGACGGGTTGTCGGGGCGCGAGGTGAGCGACACCGCCCCGACCACGACGACCGCCGTGATCGTCGCCCCGACGAAGACGCGACCGGGGTGGACGAGCCGGGCCCGGCCCTGGTGGAAGGGCACCTCGACGCACCGGTGGACGACCTCGGTGAGCGCCAGGCCCACGAGGAGGCGGAGGCCGTCGAGGGCCAGCCACCCCAGGTCGACCCGGGGGCTGTCGATGACGACGATCACCGGCCAGTGGACGAGGTACAGCGTGTAGGAGCGGGCCCCGAGCGCCCGCAGCGTCCGCCCGCCGAGCAGGACGGCGAGGGGCCCGCGGTCGGTCAGGGCGCAGGCGCCGACCACGGCCCCGACGGCGATCGCCACCAGCAGCAGGAGGCCGTTGGTGTAGGTCGTGGACGTGGCCGGCCGCAGGACGAGGGCGGCCAGCGCGAAGGCGGCCAACCCCCCCAGGCCCAGGGCCGTGGCCCGGTGCCGGCGCCGGGCCGCGCCGCCGGGGTCGGGTGACGGCGGGGGCATCCTCAGCACGAGGGCGGCGACCACCGCGCCCACGAGGAGCTCCTGGGCCCGGGTGTCGGTGCCGTCGTAGACCCGGGTGATGGCGGTGCCGCCGGCGACGAGGTGCGCCGCCCACCAGGCCGAGAGCGTCGCCCCGGCGGCCAGCACCACCGGGAGGAGGCGCCGGCCGGCGACCGTCACGAGGGCCATCAGCAGGATCGGCCACACCAGGTAGAACTGCTCCTCGATCGCCAGCGACCACGTGTGGCGCAGCGGCGACGGCTCGAACGACGAGAAGTACGACTGGTCGGTCTGGATGAAGCGCCAGTTGGCGACGTAGCCCAACGTGGACCAGGCGTCACCGCGCAGCCGCGCCGGGTCGAGCGTCGCCCCGGTCGCCTGGACGACCACCACCGTGCCGACGACGACGGTGAGCATCACCGGCGCCAGGCGGCGGGCCCGGCGGGCGTAGAAGCGGGGGAGCGACACGGTGCCGGTCCGCTCGCGCTCGACGAGCAGGAGGCTGGTGATCAGGAACCCGGACAGGACGAAGAAGCCGCTGACGCCGAGCCACCCGCCGTGCAGCCAGGACCCGCTGCGGAGGTGGTAGAGGACGGTGACGATCACCATCACGCCGCGGAGCCCGTCGAGCAGCGGCCGGCGCCGGAGGGCGGGGAGCGCGGCGGCGGGAGCCGGCGCGTCGGGGGTCAGGAGGTCTGTGCTCATGGGTGGGGGGCGACGCCGGCCGTGATCCCTGCGGGGCGCCGGACCTGTGTTCGCCGTCACCGGGCCGGCCCCTCCCGCAGTGACAGCGGCCGCCAGCACTCCGACCCGGTTCCCGCGGTCCGGTAGCGTCCGCCGGCATGACCCGCCTGCGCGTCGCCGTCTTCGGAGCCGCCGGCCGGATGGGGAGCACGGTGTGCGGGGCGGTCATCGACGACCCCGAGCTGGAGCTGGTGGCCGCCGTCGACCCTCACCATGCCGGGATCGATCTCCGCCAGGTCGCCCGGCTCGACTCCGACCTCGTGCTCGTGCCCGACGCCGACGCCATCCGCGGGGCCCGGGCCGACGTCGCCGTCGACTTCACCCTGATCGACGCGGCCCGGCAGAACATGGCCTGGTGCGCGGCCAACGGCGTCCACGCCGTGGTCGGCACCAGCGGCGTCACCGACGCCGACGTGGACCACGCTCGGGAGCTGTTCACCACCAGCAGCTGTGTCATCGCCCCCAACTTCGCCATCGGCGCCGTCCTCATGATGCACATGGCGGAGGTGGCGGCGCCGTGGTTCGAGACCGCCGACATCGTCGAGACCCACCACGACGGCAAGGTCGACGCCCCGTCGGGGACGGCCGTGGCCACCGCCGAGCGCATGGCGGCGGCGTCGTCGGAGTGGGCCGCCGACCCGACCACGCACCACACCATCGAGGGGGCCCGCGGGGCCGAGAGCGGCGGCATCCACGTCCACTCCCTGCGGTTGCGGGGCACCGTGGCCCACCAGGAGGTCGTGCTGGGCACCACCGGCCAGACCCTGACCATCCGCCACGACAGCTACGACCGCAGCTCGTTCATGCCCGGGGTGGTCCTCGCCGTGAAGCGGGTCGCCGATCACCCGGGTGTCACCGTCGGCCTCGACCGCTTCCTCGGGCTCATCTCCTAGTCGTCCGCCGGGGAGCGGTCCTCGGCCTCCATCTCCTTGATCTCCTCGTCCATGTGGAGGAGACCGTCGACCTCGCCGCCGCCCGCCTTGCGGTCGAGGTAGAGCGAGAGCAGCACCAGCACCACGCTGATGACGAAGAACAGCAGCCGGTTCTCGGTGATGAGGTCGCGCAGCCAGTCGATGGGCTCGTCGAAGACGTTGCCGAACACCCGCAGGACGACCAGGCGCCCGACGGTGCCGACCACGTTGAGGACGATGAAGACGGGAATCGCCATGCCCGAGGCGCCGGCGAACAGGCAGATGTAGTTGTTGGGGGCGATGACGATGAGCGGGTACGACGCCTTGCCGAACCAGCGCTCGGCGGTGCGGGCCATGGGCCCGTAGGTGTTGCTGCGCTTCTCGATCCAGCGGATGCCGGCGTCGCCGTACCAGTGGCCCAGCAGGAAGAAGAGGGGATCGGAGAGCAGCAGCCGGGCGGTGCCGATCCCGTAGAACGTCCACCAGTCGAGGTTGTCGCTGGCGAGCACCAGGTTCCGGTTGCGGGCGTTCAGGGTGATGAAGAGAGCCGGGTGCTTGTCGACCAGCACCG